>NZ_JBSGXU010000107.1:0-29010 GCF_053610205.1 Streptomyces sp. NPDC054932
CCATGAAGCCGCTGGCAGCTCCTGGGGGACCGCGCACGCCATGTGGAATCTCGGGAGGACGAAGGCCTCGGCCGCGCAGTGGAGGGAAGCCACCGAGTGGCGCGCTGGGCGTCGATCCGCTCCTCCAGCGCCGCCACGTCCTCGTCGTCGAGCAGGCGCCGCCCGCTCAGCCGCGCCAGCGCCCCGCTCTCGCGGGCCAGCCCGCGGGCGTGGCCCGACAGGACGTTGCGGGCTATTCCGAACAGCCAGGCGACCGGCGCTCCCCTGCCGGGCCGGTAGCCGCTGGCCGATCCCATCGCGGCGAGGAAGATGTCGGCCGTCAGGTCCGCCGCCACGTGCGGGTCGGCGACCCGCCGCGTGACGAAGCCGAGTACGGCGTCGACGTGTTCCTCGTAGAACGCCCCGAACCCCTCGGGCGTGGTGAGATCCGGCGGCCCGGTCTCGTGTCGTGGGCTGCGCACCCGGTTCCTCCCCTGCACAGGGGACCCGGTCGGTCCCCTCACCCCGTACTTGGCCGCAGCCCCCGAAAACGTTTCACCGGGCCCGCACGAACCTGACCGGGATCCCCGGCCGGGCCTGCGCCGCCGCGTCCAGGGCCGGGCCCGGCGGGACCACGCCCACCACGGGATAGCCGCCCGTCACCGGGTGATCGGCCAGGAACACCACCGGCAGCCCGTCCGGCGGTACCTGGACCGCGCCCAGCACCATGCCTTCGCTCGGCAGCTCGCCCGCCCGGGCGCGGACCAGCGCGGGGCCCGCCTCCGTGCGCAGCCCGATCCGGTTCGACATCGCCGACACCCGGAACGCCGCACGCCACAGCCCGGCGAGTGACGCCTCCGTGAACCAGTCCGCCCGCGGCCCGAGCCGCAGCGGGAGCAGCAGCTCCGAAGGCGCCCCGGGCAGCCCGCAGGCATCCGCAGCCGGAGCCGGAGCCGGATCCGGGCCCGCCGGAGCCACCGGCAGCAGCATCCCGGCCGACAGGACCGGGGGGCCCAGCCCCGACAACAGGTCCGTGGAGCGACTGCCCAGGACCGGCGGGACGCTCAGGCCTCCCCGCACCGCGACGTAGCTGCGCACTCCCGACTCCGCACGGCCCACCTCCAGCTCCGCGCCGGCCGGGAGCCGGACCGGCGCTCCCCAGGCCACCGGGCGCCCGGAGATCCGTACCGGACAGGGCGCGCCCGTGACCGCCACGACCGTCGCAGCCAGGGCCCGCAGCCCGACCCCGTCCAGGGTCGTCTCCAGCGCCGCCGCGTCCGGCGGGTTGCCGAGCAGCCGGTTGGCCAGCGCGTACGCCGCCGTGTCGAGGGCTCCCGAGTGCGGGACCCCCAGGTGCGCGTATCCCGGACGCCCCCGGTCCTGGACCGTGGTCAGCGCCCCCGGACGCACCACCAGGAGCCCCTCAGCCACGGCCGTCCTCCTCCGTGAACCGCACCCGGACCCCGGGCGCGAAGAGCGCCGCCGGTTCGCGCTCCGGGTCCCAGAGCACCGCGTCCGTGGTGCCGATCAGCTGCCAGCCGCCGGGGGAGGAGCGCGGGTACACCCCCGCGTACTCCCCGGCCAGCGCCAGCGAGCCCGCCGGGACGGCCGTACGGGGCGTGTCCCGGCGGGGGAGGCGGAAACGCTCCGGCAGCCCCGTCAGGTAGCCGAAGCCCGGCGCGAAACCGCAGAAGGCCACGCGGAAGACGGTGGCGCCGACGATCCCCGGGACCTCCTGAGGGGCCACCCCCCACAGCCGGGCCACCTCCACCAGGTCCGGGCCGTCGTACCGCACCGGCACGGTGACCAGCGGCCCGTCCGTCCGCGCGAGCGGCGGCACCTCCCACCGGGCGATCCGGGCACCCAGCGCGGCCGGGTCCCGCACCCCGTCCAGCAGGACGGTCCGCGCGGCCGGCACGAGGTCCCGTACGGGCCCCAGCTCGCCCGCGTCCCGGCGGCGCAGCAGCTCGGCGTGGAGCGCGGCGACCTCCTCCGCCGAGTCCAGCTCGATCAGCAGCCCCTCGCCGCCCACCACGAGGGTCCTCACGCGAAGGCCTCCACCCGGACCCCGGCCGCGCCCAGCGCCTCCCGGACCCGGCGGGCGAGAACGGCCGCCCCCGGTGTGTCCCCGTGCAGGCACAGCGAGCGTGCGGCCACCTCGACCGCGGCCCCGCCCGCGGCCGTCACCGACCCCTCGGCGGCCATCCGGACGGCCCGCGCCACCACCGCGTCCGGGTCGTGCAGCACCGCGCCCGGCTCGCCGCGCGGGACCAGCGTCCCGGCCGGCGTGTAGGCACGGTCGGCGAAGGCCTCCGGTACGGGGGCGAGCCCGGCCTCCCCGGCGGCGGCGAGCAGCAGCGACCCGGGCAGCCCCAGCACGGGCAGGCCCCCGGTGGCACCGGACCCGGCCGCCAGCCGGACGCCCGCGACCACGGCGGCGGCCTGGTCGGCGTCGTGCACGGTGCGGTTGTAGAGCGCACCGTGGGGTTTCACATAGGACACCCGGGAGCCGGCCGCGCGCGCGAACACCTCCAGGGCGCCGATCTGGTAGGCCACCTCGTCGGCGAGTTCACCGGGCGGCACGTCCATGGCGCGCCGCCCGAAGCCGGCCAGATCGCGGTAGGACACCTGCGCGCCGATCCGTACGCCCCGCTCCGCGGCCAGCTCGCAGACCCGGCGCATGATGGACGGGTCCCCGGCGTGGAAGCCGCAGGCCACGTTGGCGCTCGTCACGACGGAGAGCAGGGCCTCGTCGTCGGTGAGCGTCCAGCGCCCGAAGCCCTCGCCGAGGTCGGCGTTGAGGTCGATCACGGGGGAGGATGCGATCATGGAATCCATGCGCCGAGCGTAGAGCAGCGGGCGGCCGGGCCACGGGGTCCGGGCCACCGGTTCCGGGCCGGGCGCGGCATCCGATGCGACATCGGATGCGACATCGGATGAGGGCCGGGACGATCCGGCCGAACCATGCCGTTTGGGATGTTGTCAGCAACAGGACCTAGTCTTTGTCCGTGACTCTCCCTGCCCCGGCGAAGACCCTTCCGTCCCCGGCGCCGGGCCCGGCCGCCGACGAGGGCCTGGCCCGGCGGCTGCGCGCCCTCGCCTGCACCGCCCCGCTGCACGACCTCGACGTACGCAAGGCCAATCTGGCGGGCGAGTACGGGGTCTACGCGATGGCGGAGGTCGCGCTGGCCGCGATCGACCTGGTCACACTCAACATGGACTTCGACACGGGCGCCGACCACGAGCAGATAGTGGCCAGACTGCTGCCGCGCGTCGCGGCCCAGGCCCCGTCCCGCCCGGCGGCCGAGCACGAGCGGGTGGCCCGCTGGGTGCTGGAGAACCTGATCAACGTCGGCAGCGTGGACCGCGGATTCCGCGCGATCTACGGCACCTTCGGCCCCGACGGCGTCTACGTGCGCCGGGACTACGACTTCAAGCTGATCGAAGAGGTCCCCGGCTACGGCGGCGCGGTCTACCTGCGCACCACCGACGAGGCCGTCAACGTGCTGGTCGGCGCCCTCGACACGGACGTCACCAGCGCCCAGATCGCCGCCGAGGTCAAGCTGGAGGTGCTGATCAGCCGCGGACGGCTGGCGGACGCCCAGCTCGCCGCCGAGCAGGCCCGCTACCGGACCGTCCAGTACGCCGAGACCCTGCGCCGCACGCTGGACGCGACGCGCCGCAACGTCCGGGCGGTGGACTGGCTTCAGGCCGTGCCCGACATGATCGCCGAGGCCCTGGACCACGTCGCCGACCGCTACCGCCACGAGAACGCGATCCTCACCAACATCCGCAAGGCGCGCGACGAGGCGGAGGAGCCGGAGAACAAGCGACGCGCGGCCGAGCTCGTCGACATCGTCAAGGACTGCATCCGCCGGCACACCCAGCTCCAGTCCCGGCTGCTGGACGCCGGCCCGCTGTTCCGTGCCGAACAGGACCGCCAGGCCTTCGCGGCCCCGGCGCCGCGCTCCGGCATCGACCTGTACGGCCAGCTCGTCGCCCCGATCCTGCCGCTGCCCCTGGAGCAGGCGGGCCGGGTGACCGCCGCCTTCTTCGCCGCCGGCGCCGGCATGCGCACGCCCGTCTCGGTGCGGGTGGCCGACCTGGTCGAGATCCTGCTCACCCCGCCGGTGGAGCGCGAGCACCTCGGCGCGGAGATGCCCGAGCCGGATCTCATCGCGACCCCGGACGACAGCCGCTTCAGCGAGGAGCAGCTCGCCGCCGCGATGGAGCTCCTGGACCTCCCGCACGACGCACCGCGACGGCTCTCCGGGCTCCTCGCGCAGGCCCGCCGCAGCGATCCGGACCTGCCGTACCTGGTCGCCCTGCTGGCCGTCCACGCGGCGAGCCCGGCCGTCGGCACGGCCTACCGGCAGGGGGAGGAGCGCCTGCTCTTCGCGGTGGACGACGGCACGCAGCTCGACGACCCCGAGTTCGGCGGCGCCGACCTCATCGTCGGCACCGCCCTCCTGGACGCAGCCGGCATGGCGGCCGACCGCGCGGAGGCGTCGTGACCGCCCCTGCGCCGACCGGGCGTCGGACAGGCCGGGCTCGGCCAAATCCGGCGAGGCTGAATCGGCCGACCGCCGCCGCACCGTCACGCGGCACCACACATCCCGCCCTTGTCACCCGTACGACCCGTACAGCCCGTACCGCCGAGGAGACGTACCCGTGAGCGACCACCACGCCGAGCACCCCGCGTGGAGCGAGCCCGACGCGCCGTCGGCCCCCGCGCCCGCCCCCGCCGGGGCGGTGACCCCCGCCGACGCCGCCGACGCGGCCCGGCTCGTCGCCTTCGGGCTCCAGCCCAAGCTGCTCCCCGCCCGGGACGCCGAGTACGCGGAGCTGCTGCGCCGCTACCGCGAGGAGCCCGCCTTCGGCCGCCTCGCCGACGCCGTCGCCACCGGTCTCGGCCTCGTCGTGCTGGAGGTGTCCCCGCGGGCCGGCATGGCCGTGGCCGCCGGCGAGGACTCCGTCTTCGCCGTCCGGATGGGCGACTACGCCCGGCGCACCGCCGCCGACTCCGCCGACCGCTTCCTGCACGGCCTCGCCCACCTCGCCGTCGCCGCCCTGGCCTTCCCGCGCCCCGAGGACCTCGCCGACGACGGCTACATCGGCCGCATCACCGTCAACGGCGTCGACGCCTTCGTCCGGCAGACCTGCCGCCGCCTGGAGGAGCGCGCCGAGGAACTCGGCGAGAACACCGACCCGGCGTCCGACGCCCCCGGCCTGGAGGCCGCCTGGCGCGTCTACTCCCGGCGCAGCGCGACCGGTGCCACCAAGGACGCCCGCCGCCTCGCCGGTTCCACCACGGGCATCGTCGGCAAGGCGGCCGCCTTCCTCACCGACTCCGGTTTCCTCCAGCGCACCGGGGACGAGGCCGGCGGCACCTACCGCACCACCCCCCGCTACCAGCTCCAGGTCCGTGACATGGCGGGCAGCGCGGCGATGGCCGAGCTCCTGGAGCTGGGCGTGGTGCCCGTCAGCGACGGCTCCGCGACCCTGCTGCCGCCGCCCGAGGGCGACGACCTGGACCTGGCCGCCGACGCCGGGCTCCCGTTCCACGCCTGAGCGCCGGGCCCGGCTCCCGGCCCCGAGTGCTGATCACCGAGTACTGATCCCCGTACGTCCTGCCTCACCAAGACACCACGAGAGTCCGCCGCCATGTACGAGCTGTCCCGGATCCGCCTCTACTCCATCGGGCCCGCCGGTGCGCGCTACGCCGACACCGTGCTCGACCTGCGCGGAGTCGGCGAGCCGGTGCCCCACCCGGCGCCGACCCAGGCGGAATTCTTCGAGGACGAGCCCACCGGACCGCCGCGCCGCCCCGCGCCCGCCGGCGTGCTCTTCCTGGAGAACGGCGGCGGCAAGTCCGTCCTCCTCAAGCTGATCTTCTCGGTGATGCTCCCGGGCCACCGCAACACCCTCGGCGGCGCCAGCTCCGGCGTCCTGCGCAAGTTCCTGCTCGCCGACGACTGCGGCCACGTCGCCCTGGAATGGCAGCACACCCGGACCGGCGAGTGCGTGGTCGTCGGCAAGGTCAGCGAATGGCGCGGCCGCCAGGTCTCCAACGACCCGCGCAAGTTCGCCGAGGCCTGGTACTCCTTCCGCCCCGGCCCGGGCCTGAGCCTCGACAGCCTGCCCGTCGCCGAGGCCACCTCCGTACGCCCGCCCGTCGAGGGCGCCTCCGGGGCCCAGGGCCGCCGCCGCACGATGAAGGGCTTCCGCGACGCCCTCACCGAGGCGGGCAAGGCGTACCCGCACCTGGAGGTGTACTTCGAGGAGATCCACGACCGCTGGAACGAGCACCTCACCGAGCTCGGCCTCGACCCCGAACTCTTCCGCTACCAGCGCGAGATGAACGCCGACGAGGGCGAGGCGGCCGGCCTCTTCGCCGTCAAGAAGGACTCCGACTTCACCGACCTCCTGCTGCGCGCCGTCACCGACACCCGCGACACGGACGGCCTCGCCGACCTCGTCCACGGCTTCGGCAACAAGCTCGGCCGCCGCGCCGAGCTGATGGCCGAACGGGACTTCACCGCCGGCTCGGTGGACCTGCTCACCCGCATCGTCGAGGCCGCCCAGGCCCGCGCCCGGCTGCGCGACGTCCACGCGGGCGCGGAACGCCGTACGCGCACCCTCGCCCGGCGGCTGTCCGCCCGCGCCGCCGAGGAGCGCGGCCGGGCCGCCGACCTCGCCCAGCAGGTCACCGGCGCCGCCCACCAGGTCACCGCCGCGGAATCCGCACGCACCCGCAGCGCCGCCGTCTCCGCCGAACTGGCCTACCGGCACGCCTCGCTGGCGCTGACCGTCGCCGACAAGGCCGCCGCCGCCCAGCGCCGCGAGCTCCTCGAGGCCCGCACGCTGCACTCCGCGTGGCAGGCCGCCGAGAACGTGCTGCGCCACCGCGCGGCCGCCGACCGCTCCGCCCGGGTCGCCGCCGCGATCCTGGAGGCCGAGCGGGACGCCGCCCCGGCGCTGGCCGCGCGCGCCACGGCGGCCGGTGAGCTGGTGCGGGCCCTGCACACCGCCGCCGAGCACGGCGAGCGGCTCGCCAACGAGGAGGAGGAGCGCTCCGCCGTCCTCCAGGACACCGGCGAGGCCGCCCACCGCGACGCCACCGCCGCGGCCACGGCCGCCCAGCGGGCCCGGAGCGAGGCCGAGCACCTGCGCTCGCGGCTGGCCGAGGTCCAGCAGGAGACCGCCGAGGCCGTCCGCGCCGGCTGGCTCGACGACACCGCCCCCGACGCCGACCCGGCCCGCGCGGCCCTCGCCGCCACCGACGCCGAGAAGACCGCAGTGGCCGCCTGGGACGAGTCCCGCGAAGCCGCCCGTTCCGCCGCCGAGGCCGCCCGCGAGGCCGCCGCCGCGGAATCCCGCGCCGAGCTCACGGCCGCCCGCGCGGCGGACGCCGCCGACGCGGCCGAGGCCTCCCACGACGCGGAGCACCGGGCCGCGGCCTCCCTCGCCGAATCCCCCCGCCTGGCGGCCCTCCTGGGCCTCCCCCCGGTGCCCGCCTCCTTCCTGCCCCACCCGCGCACGCAGAGCGGTACCCCCGGCCCCCACGCGGGATCCGGCGCGCAGGCCGCCCAGGCCGGGCCCGCCGGCCGTCCCGAAACCACCGGAGGCGGCGGGCTCACGGTCGCCGACCTCGACCGGAACGCCGACGACCTGCGCCAACTGCTCACCGACGGGGTCGCCTCCGCCGAACGCCAGCTCTTCGACCTGCGCACCGCGGCCGCCGACGACGCCCGCATCCTCGGCGCGCTCGGTGACGGAGGCCTGCTGCCGCCCGGCCCCGACGTCCTCGCCACCGTCGAGTACCTCGGCGAGCACGGCATTCCCGCCCTCCCCGGCTGGCGCTACCTCGCCCAGTCCGTGGACCCCGCCGACCACGCCGCCGTCCTCGCCGCCCGCCCCGAACTCGTCGACGGCGTCGTCATCACCGACCCCGACACCCACGGCCGGGCCCGCGAGGTCCTCTCCGGCGCCGCCCTGCTGCCCCGCTCCACCGTCGCCGTCGGCACGGCCGCCGCCCTGCTCGCCCCGCTGCCGCCGGCCGGCGACGGATCCGACTCCGGGGTGTTCCTCGTGCCGCCGAACCCGGCCATGCACGACGAGGGCGCCGCCGACGAGGAGCGGCAGGCGCTGCGCGCCCGCGCCGCCGCCCGAGACACCGAGATCCGCGACCTCGCGGCCCGCCTCGGCGGTGACCGCGAACTCGCCGCCCGCCTCGCCTCCTGGCGCACCGGCTGCCCGCCCGGCCGCCTGACCGAACTCGCCGAAGCGGCCGCCGCCGCCCGGATGTTCGCCGAGGAGGCCGACGCCGAGCTCGCGGAGGCCCGTACCGTACGCGCCGAGGCCGACGAGGCCGCGGCCGACGCGTCCCGGGTCCGCGAGGAGCGCCAGGACACCGCCCAGCGGGCCCGCCGCGTCGCCGACGCCCTCGCCGGGCTCGCCTTCCGGCTGCGCGAGCGCGCCGGCTGGCAGGCCAGGCTCCGCGAACTCGCCGACGACGCCGCCGAGTCCGAGGCCCGCGCCGAGGTGTGCCTGGACCGGGCGCGCGCCGCCGACGAGGACCGTCGCGCCGCCCAGCGCGCCGCCGACGACGCCCGCCGCACCGCCCGCGCCCTGCGCGCCGAACGTGCCGAGATCGCCGGCGCCCCCGACCAGCTGCCCGAGGGCGACGGCGACGGCCCGCGTGCGCCGCTGCCCGACCTGCGCGAGGCCTACCGCGCCGCCTCCCAGCTCTACGAGAAGGTCGGCGTCGGCGCCGACCTGCGCGCCGAACAGGCCCGCGCCGAGAGCGACGAGAGCGCCGCCCTGGCCGAACTCGACCGCCTCACCAACAAGGTCCGCACCCGGGCCGCCCAGCTCCTCGAAGGCACCGACGGCGCCGACGGCCCCTCCCGGCAGGCCGCGGCCGCCCGAGCCGAGGCCCTCGTACAGATGCTGGAGACCCGCGCGTCCACTGCCAGCGAGCAGCTCGGCCGCTTGCGCGGCGAGGCCGAACGGCACGCACCCGCCGAGGGGGAGGCGCACACCGAACTCCCCGAGGAGCTCGTCCCCGCGGACGTCGAACAGGCCCAGGCCCTACTGCGCACGGCCACCGCCCAGCTCGCCGCCCACAGCGCGGCCGTGGAGAACGCCCGGGCCGCCCACGCGGACCTGCTGCGCGCCCACCGCGCCGCCGAGGACGGCGCCGGCGGCTTCGACGAGACCGCGGCGCTGCTGCGGGACCTGCTGCGCGACCACACCCACCAGGACGACGAGCAGGAGCCGGTGCCGCACGCCGGCACCCTGGAGGAGGCCCGCCAGTCGGCCGCCGAGGCCCGCCGCTCCCTGCGCGGCTGTGCGGCCGACCTCTCGGCCGCCGAGTCCGCGGTGCGCGAGGCGAGCGACATCCTGGTCCGGCACGCCAACGCCACCCGCTACGAGCAGGTACGCACCCCCGCGCGCCAGCAGATCCGCGAACTGCCCGCCTCCGCCCTGCCCGAGCACGCGGCGGCCTGGGCGGCGGCCTTCGCCCCCCGGCTGCGCGTCCTCACCGACGAACTCGCGCAGCTGGAGCGCAACCGCGACAGCATCGTCGACCGCCTGCGCGGGCTCGTCGAATCGGCCCTGGCCACGCTCCGCTCGGCGCAGCGGCTCTCGCAGCTGCCGGAGGGCCTCGGCGAATGGTCGGGCCAGGAGTTCCTGCGGATCCGCTTCGAGGAGCCCGACCAGGCCACCCTCACCGAGCGGCTCGGCGAGGTCATCGACGAGGCGACGCGCGCGGCCGTGAAGAAGAACAGCACCGCCTCCTTCGGCGAGGGCCGCCGTGACGGCATGTCCCTGCTGCTCAGGGGTGTCCAGGCGGCCCTGGAGCCCAAGGGCATCTCCGTGGAGATCCTCAAGCCGGACGCGGTGCTGCGCGCCGAGCGGGTGCCGGTGGGGCAGATGGGCGACGTGTTCTCCGGCGGGCAGCTGCTGACCGCGGCGATCGCGCTGTACTGCACGATGGCCGCGCTGCGCAGCAACGACCGCGGCCGCGACAAGCACCGCCACGCGGGCACGCTCTTCCTCGACAACCCGATCGGCCGCGCGAACGCCACGTACCTGCTGGAGCTCCAGCGGGCCGTCTCCGACGCGCTCGGCGTCCAACTGCTGTACACGACCGGTCTGTTCGACACGACCGCCCTCGCCGAGTTCCCGCTGGTGATCCGCCTGCGCAACGACGCGGACCTGCGGGCCGGCCTGAAGTACATCAGTGTGGAGGAGCACCTGCGCCCGGGCCTGCCGCAGCAGTCCACGGAGGCGGAGACCATCCACGGCGAGATCACGGCCACCCGGATGTTCCGCCGCAGCGTCGAATCCTGAGACGCGCCCCCGCGCCTCCTCGTGCGTCCCGGCCCGCTGGACCGGGCCGGGACACACGGGGACGGCGCCCCGAGGACACCGCCACGAGGCCATGAGCGCGCGGATCAGCGCCCGGAGGCCGCCAGGGGGCCGTCCTCGCGGGGTATTCGGCCCGCGGCGGGCTCCCGGGCGGCCCGGGGCGCCCGGCGGGTCTCACGGCGCCGCCTGCGCGCCGTGCTGCTCGGCTCCGACAGGACCCCGTACCGCTGGTTCCACGCCTGCCGGGTGATCAACACGTCCAGCACGCCCCAGGTGGCGACGATCGTGCCCGCTATCGCGCCGAGCGCCATCGGAAGGCCCAGCCAGGACCCGGCCAGCGTCAGGAAGAACGCGATCGTCGCCTGCGTCAGCGTCACGGACACGATCAGCACCGCCCGCACCGCGGAGGTCCGCACCGGGTCCGGCATCCGGTGCCGCCGGGCCGGCTCCTCGACCCACAGCCCCCGCCCCGCAGCGCGGGTGCCCGCACCCGCCCCACCGTCCTTGTCACTGCTCATGGTCCGCTCACTCCCCAACGCGCGGTCCGCCATACCCGTTCGTCACGTCCACTCCACACGTCTACCCACCACGCCCGCTCCGACGTGCCCCCTCGAACAGAAAGACGTTCGGCGGTGCCGAGAGATTCCCGGATCGCGGATGCCTTCACGAGCCCGGAATGATCGCGGAACGAACAATTCCAGCCATCCATCGGGTTGCAGGAACCGACGCCTCAGCGAGTGTCATCTGCCACATATCGGGCCGCACTTGACCGGAAGTGTCGGACAACTGGTGATCTTCGCCCGGGGGTCAGGCCGAAAACGTCCGGACACCCCTTCGAAGCTGCTCCGCAGCAGTAGTAGGCTCACGCCGTTTAAATGACGGAACACCGACCCCCGGTAACGGGGTTGACCTGGGGGAGGCTGGGGAGGCCATGCGCTTTCGCGGGAAGTCCATCCGCCGGAAGATCGTGGCGTTGCTCCTTGTGCCGCTCGTCTCCCTGACCGCCCTCTGGGGCTTCGCCACGGTCATCACCGGCCGTGAGGCCGTCCAACTCTTCGACGTGGCCTACATCATCGACAAGGTCGGCTACCCGATCGAGGACGTCGCGCGCGTCATCCAGAAGGAACGGCGCCAGACCCTCGTCGTCCTCGGCGACCCCCGGGCCGCCACCGCCACCGCCGAACTCACCAAGCGCCGCGCCGAAACCGACGAGGCCGTCGAGAAGATCAGCGTCAGCGCCCGCGACCCCAAGGTCATCGACGAGCTCAGCCCGCAGAGCGCCCAGCGCCTGCGCTCGATCGTCTCCGCCTTCCACGGCATCGGCTCCATGCGCCGCTCCGTCGACCAGAACGCCCTCGACCCTACCCAGGCCCTGGACCTCTACAACCGCCTGGTCGACCCCTGCTACGACTTCCTGATGAACCTCCACGGCCTGGACAACGTCGAGGTCGACAAGGAGGGCCGCGCCCTCGTCGGCATCAGCCGCGCCCGCGAACTGCTCTCCCGCGAGGACGCCGTCGTCGCCTCCGCCCTCGCCGCGCGCAACATCACCGCCGGCGACGTCCGCCGCGTCTCCGACTTCGCCGCCAACCGCACGCTGCTCTACGAGTTCAACCTCGTGACCCTCCCGGCCGAGGACCGGGAGAGCTTCGAGCAGTACTGGAAGGACCCCGAGACCAAGCCCCTGCGCGACGCCGAGGAACGCTTCATATCCGGCGGCGCGGTCAACAAGCCGCGCACCCTCACCTCCGCCCAGTGGGACGAGGCATCCTCCAAGGTCCTGGACGACCTGGCGGGCATGAACACCCAAGCCGGCAACCGCTACCAGGAGCGCATCGAGCCCGTCGCCATGGACGTCATGGTCCAGGCCGCCGCGGCCGGCATCCTCGGCTTCCTCGCCCTGATCGTCTCGCTGATCCTCTCCGTACGCATCGGCCGCGACCTGGTCCGCGACCTGTCCCGGCTCCGCAAGGAGGCCCACGAGGCCTCCGGCGTCCGGCTGCCCAGCGTGATGCGCCGCCTCGCCGCGGGCGAGCACGTGGACGTCGAGACCGAGGCGCCCCACCTCGAGTACGAGAAGGACGAGGTCGGCCAGGTCGGCCAGGCCCTCAACACCCTCCAGCGCGCCGCCGTCGAGGCCGCCGTCAAGCAGGCCGACCTGCGTCGCGGCGTCTCCGAGGTGTTCGTCAACCTGGCCCGCCGCAACCAGGTGCTGCTGCACCGCCAGCTGACCCTCCTCGACACCATGGAACGCCGTACCGAGGACACCGAGGAGCTCGCCGACCTCTTCCGCCTCGACCACATGACCACCCGCATGCGCCGGCACGCCGAGGGCCTGGTGATCCTCTCCGGCGCCGCGCCCTCCCGCCAGTGGCGCAAGCCCGTCCAGCTGATGGACGTCGTACGGGCCGCCGTCGCCGAGGTCGAGGACTACGAGCGCATCGAGGTACGGCGCCTCACGCGCCTGGGCATCGTCGGCCCGGCCGTCGCCGACATCACCCACCTGATCGCCGAACTCCTGGAGAACGCCACCGTGTTCTCGCCGCCGCACACGGCGGTCCAGGTGCACGGCGAGCGCGTCGCCAACGGCTTCACCCTGGAGATCCACGACCGCGGCCTCGGCATGACCCCGGAGGCCCTGCTCGACGCGAACCTCCGGCTCGCCGAGACCCCCGAGTTCGAACTCTCCGACACCGACCGCCTCGGCCTGTTCGTCGTCAGCCGCCTCGCGCAGCGCCACAACGTCAAGGTCGTCCTCCAGCCCAGCCCGTACGGGGGCACCACCGCGGTGCTCTTCCTTCCGGTGTCCGTGCTGACCGAGGCTCCCGAGACCAACGGCTCGGGCGCCCGGTTCGACGGGACCCGGGCCGCCGCCAAGCCGGTCCGGTCCGAGAAGGCCGGCCACCTCGGCAGGACCGCCTCCGACCGGCCCGCGCCCGCCGCCATGGAGCGCGCGCCGTCCGGCCGTCCGCTGCCCGCCGCCGAACTGCGCGGCCCCGTCGAGCTGGAGGCCCCGCTCGTGGACGGCGGCCTGGACCGGCTCGACGCCCTGGACGACCCGGCGGTGATCGACGACGCCCCCACGGCCATCACGAGCCGCACCGGCGCCGCCGGCCGCCCGGTCATGGCGACGCTCGACGACGAGACCCCGCCGAACGGCACCCCGCGCAGCGCCCTCCTGGGCCTGCGACCGGCGGACCGACCGCACACCGACCGGCACGCCGAGCGCCACGGCGCCCGCAAGGGCGACCGTGACCCGCTCGCCCCCACCGGCCCCGTCCGGCTCGACACCCAACGGGTGGAGGCCCCGCGTCCGGACGGCCCCCGCCCGCAGGGAGCCGTACCGCTGCCGCGCCGCCGCCCGACCCCGACTCTGGTCGCCGAACACGGCCGCCGGGTGGAGCCCCGCCCGGTGTCCGTGGTCCCGCAGCCCACCCCGGCCTCCCCGGCCGGATCCGATGACACAGCCGCCGCACCCGGCCCCGGCATCGGCGGGCTGCCCCGCCGGGTCCGCCAGGCCAGCCTGGCGCCCCAGCTCAAGAACAGCCCGTCGGCCGCACCCGCCGAGGCCGCCACTGACCAGGTGGCCGACCGCGACGCGGACGACGTACGTACGCGCATGTCCGCACTCCAGCGTGGCTGGACGGCGGGCCGCAACCAGCACGCACAGCAGAAGTCCGAGACCGAGGCAGGCACACCCGCCGCCGACGGTCCCGCGAACGAGAACGAAGGGGACGGTCGATGACCGCACCGCAGACCGGCAACGACACCAGGGGCCGCGGCTCCGGCCCGCTCAACTGGCTCCTCGACGAGCTCGTCGACCGGGTGGGTTCCATCCGCAAGGCGGTGGTCCTGTCCGGCGACGGCCTGCCCACAGGCAGCTCCAAGGACCTGACCCGCGAGGACAGTGAGCACCTGGCTGCCGTCGCCTCCGGCTTCCACAGCCTGGCCAAGGGCGTCGGCCGGCACTTCGAGTCCGGCCGGGTCCGCCAGACCGTCGTCGAGCTCGACGAGGCATTCCTCTTCGTCATGGCGGCGGGCGACGGCAGCTGCCTGGCCGTCCTGGCCGACGCCGACTCCGACGTCGGGCAGGTGGCGTACGAGATGACGCTCATGGTCAAGCGTGTCGGCGACCACCTGGCGACCGCCCCGCGCACCGGGCTGCCAGCCGGAGGGTGAGTCGTAAGGCATGAGCGATTCAGGCCAGGACCACCCTGCCGACATTCCCGCCGGCTTCCCCGTCGATCCGTCCTACCCGGACCCCGACCCCGATCCCGACCACGCGCACTGGTTCGACGACGACGCGGGCCCCGTCGTCCGCCCGTACGCGATGACCCGCGGCCGGACCAGCCATGCGGGCCAGCACCGCCTCGACCTGATCGCGCTCGTCGTCGCCGAAGCGGCGGCCGACGATCCGGTCTGGGACATGACCCTTTCCCCGGAACACGCCCACATCCTCGGGCTGTGCCGGGGCCGACCGCAGTCGGTCGCCGAACTCGCGGCCGATCTCGACCTCGCCGTCGGGGTCGTCCGCGTCCTGATCGGCGACCTGGTCGATGAGGAACTGGTCCACGTGACCAGGCCGGTACCACCGGCCGAACTGCCCGATGAATCCATTCTGCGTGAGGTGATCGATGGCCTTCGGGCGCTTTAGCCGCACCGGTGCCATGCACGCGGTGTCGCCGGTCGAGCCGCTGACCTTGAAGATCCTGGTCGCGGGCGGCTTCGGGGTGGGCAAAACCACCCTGGTCAGCGCGGTGAGCGAAATCAGACCCCTGCGCACCGAGGAACGGCTCTCCGAGCCGGGCGTCGGTGTCGACGACACCGGGGGAGTGGAGGGCAAGAGCACCACGACCGTGGCCATGGACTTCGGGCGCATCACGCTCCGCGAGGACCTGGTGCTGTACCTGTTCGGCACGCCCGGACAGGACCGCTTCTGGTTCCTGTGGGACGAGCTGGCGCAGGGGTCGCTCGGTGCCGTGGTCCTCGCGGACACCCGCCGCCTCGCCGACTGCTTCGCCGCCATCGACTACTTCGAGCGGCGCGCGATCCCGTTCGTGGTCGCGGTCAACTGCTTCGACGGAGCCGACCGGCACCCCGTGGTGACCGTACGGACGGCACTCGACCTCGATCCCGGGGTGCCGGTGCTGCTCTGCGACGCGCGGGACCGGGAATCCGTGAAGGACGTGCTGGTGGGTGTCGTGGAGCACGCGATGTCCCTGGCGCGCGAGCGGCGCCGGAGCCTCTCGGCGGGGGCCTGACCCGGCCGCCGTACGAGGCTGCGTGACATGGAGGCGACCCGTACCCCCGCCGACTGGGGTACGGGCCGCAGCTCTCACGGGGGGTTCGTGGTCCCGGTTGCGGTGCGGGACTGTGGAGCGAGTGTGAACCTGCCGCGGGGGGCCGTCAAGCGTTCGGACAACACCGGCTGTTCAGCGCACCGCGACGACGGCCGACCCGTGGCCGAACAGCCCCTGATTGGCGGTGATCCCCGCCCGCGCACCGGGCACCTGCCGGTCCCCGGCCGTACCGCGCAACTGCCAGGTCAGCTCGCATACCTGCGCGATGGCCTGCGCCGGTACCGCCTCCCCGAAGGAGGCCAGCCCGCCACTGGTGTTGACCGGGATCCGGCCGCCCAGGGCGGTCGCCCCCTCCCGTACGAGCTTCGCCCCCTCACCCTCCCCGCACAGTCCGATGTCCTCGTACCACTCCAGTTCGAGGGCCGTGGACAGGTCGTACACCTCGGCGAGCGAGAGGTCGTCCGGGCCGAGCCCCGCCTCCTCGTAGGCGGCGCGCGCGATCGAGGACCGGAAGGATCCGGCCGCCGGCGCCATGGCCACCGCCGAGTCGGTGGCGATGTCCGGCAGATCCAGCACCGTCCGCGGATAGGTGGGGGTCACCGTCGACACCGCCCGGATCCGCACCGGATCGGCCACCCCGCGCGAACGCGCGAAGTCCATGCTGGTGAGCACCAGGGCCGCGCCCCCGTCGGACGTGGCGCAGATGTCGAGCAGCCGGAGCGGATCGGCGACCACGGCCGAGGCCGCGACCTCCTCGCCGGTGACGTGTCTGCGGTAGCGGGCATGCGGATTGAGCACCCCGGCCGCCGCGTTCTTCACCTTGACCTGCGCGAAGTCCTCCAGGGTGTCCCCGTGCAGGGCCATCCGGCGGCGGGCGTACAGCGCGAAGTACGCCGGGTTGGTGGCGCCCAGCACGCGGAACCGCAGCCAGTCCGGATCGTCGGGCCGGTCGCCGCCCGCCGGGGCGAAGAACCCCTTGGGCGCGGCGTCCGCGCCCACCACGAGAACCACGTCGGCCAGCCCGGCCAGGATCTGCGCGCGGGCCGCCCCGATCGCCTGGGCGCCGGACGCGCAGGCCGCGTAGACGCTGGTCACCCGCGCGCCCTGCCAGCCGAGGGCCCGGGCGAAGGTGGCGCCGGCCACGTAGCCGGGGTAGCCGGAGCGCACGGTGTCGGCGCCGACGATCGACTGCACGTCCGTCCATTCCAGGCCGGCGTCGGCCAGGGCCGACCGCGCGGCGACCCGCCCGTACTCGACGAAACTCCGGCCCCATTTGCCCCAGGGGTGCATACCGGCCCCCAGGACGGCGATGTCGGCGCTCACCCGGCACCTCCGACCGGCCGGAACCGCCAGGTGGTGCGCACGTCCCCGGCGTCCTCGTCGAGCACGCCCCCGACCACCTCGACCTCCATCCCGACCGCGAGATCGGCGACCCCCACCCCGGGCACGGTCTGCCCCAGCACGACCATCCCCTCGGCCTCCAGTTCGACCGCGACCAGCGTGTACGGCTCCCAGGGCGCGTCCGGGTCGGACACGTACGGCGCGGGCGGCCGGTAGCGCCCGTCGGTGTAGGACCAGACCCGGCCCCGCGGGGACAGCGGCACCTCGGCGAGCTCGCCGTCGCCGCTGCAGTGCGGATTGCGGCAGTGGCCGTCCTCGCGCGGGAAGAACACCGCGGTGCAGGCCGAGCACCGGGTGCCGAGCAGCCGGAAGCCGCCGTCCGGCCCGGACTGAGTGAACCACCCGCTCACGACGGGTGTGCGTGTGCGTGCCAAGATCCCTCCCATGCAGAACTTCTGACGGATCGTCAGAAGTCTGTCACGGGTGGCCGCTCAGGGGCACCCGTTCTCGGCGAGCCACTTCCGGGCGATCTCGCCCAGCTCCGCGTCCCGCCCGGCCAGCATCATCCGGATCATCTGTGCGTCCCCGCGCAGCGACCATCCCGGATGTCCGAAGGTCGCCGGATTGTTCCCCTCGATCAGGAAGTGCGCGGGCCATGCGGTCCCGTACCCGATCAGGGGCAGGGCGGCGAGACAGCGCCTGCGGCCGCGCGCCAGCCCGTAGGCGGTCACGGCCAGACCGGTGAGCGTGCCGGTGAGATGGACCCAGCGGGTGGCGGCGCGCGAGTGCATCGCGACGTAGTACGGCCAGAATTCCTCGTACGAGCTGAAAGTCATGCGCGCACGGTACTCACCGCCGGACGGAGGCGACAGCGACGGGGAAGTCGAAATACGTGTCGGGATACGCCTCCGGCCTGTACGTGAAATGCCACCATTCCTCGGGAAGGTTCACGAACCCCTGCTCGCCCAGCACCCGCTTCAGCAACTGCCGGTTGGCGCGGGCGGCGCCGGTGACCCGCGGATCGTCGGTGTGCGAGAGCGGATCGAAGAAATCGAAGGCCGTTCCCATGTCGACCTCCCGGCCCGGGAGTTCCACCAGGGTCACGTCCACCGTGCTCCCGCGGCTGTGCCCGGACCTCTCCGCGATGTACCCGTCGGGAATCAGCCGGCGCCGCTCCACATTCGGATAGAACTCCCGCTTCGCCTCTTCGTCGCCCGGGCCGTCCTGCGCATTCGCCCACCGCACGAACCGGTCGACCGCCCGCTGCGGCCGGTAGCAGTCGTACACCCGCAGCGCGTAGCCGCGCCGCAGCAGCCGCCGCTGCGCCCGCCGCAACGCCTCGGCCGCGGGCCGCGCGAGCAGGCACTCCGGCTCCTCGTACCCGTCCACCGTCCCGCCGGTGAAATTCCGCGCACCGGCGTACCGCATGTCCTGCCCGATGCTCGGATCCACCTCGCGCAGCACCGCGAACCCGTCCGGCGCCGCCGCCCCGCCGACCAGCACCGCGAGCAGTCCCGCAACAGCCGTCTTCCGCATACCCCTTGGCATACCATCGCCGGATGCCGGCACACCTGAAGGACTCGCACTGCTCCACCTGCGGAGCGACGTACACCACCCCTGCGTGGCCCCGCACCTGCGCGGCCTGCGGAGCGACCGCCTACCGCAACCCGCTCCCGGTGGCCGTCACCCTCCTCCCCGTCGAGGACGAGGACGGTACCGGTCTCGTGGTCATCACCCGCACCATCGAACCGGCCCTCGGCGGCGTCGCCCTCCCCGGCGGCTTCATCGACTTCGGCGAGGACTGGCGCGACGCGGTCGTCCGGGAACTCTTCGAGGAGACCGGCATCACCGCCCCCGCCTCTGAGGTCACCCTGGCCGACGCCCTCAGCTCCCCGGCGGGCCACCTCCTGCTCTTCGGCCTCCTCCCGCCCCGGCCGACCGCCGACCTCCCCGCCTCGAAGCCGACGGACGAGACCACTGGCTGGCACGTCCTGCGCACCCCGTCGGTCCTGGCCTTCCCCCTCCACACCCGGGCGGCGGCGTCCTGGTTCGCCGGGAAGTACGCATGAGCCCGGGGGCGGGCCCGAGCCGGCCGGCCCGGGCCCGCCCCCGGCAAGGTGTCAGTGCCAGTTGCTGATCTGTACGTCCCGCGGGTGCGGAGCGCCGGTGCCCGTCTCCAGCAGGGCCTTCAGGCTCATCAGGAAGATCGCCCACTTCGTGCTGCAGTGGTTCATGAACTCGACCGGTTCGCGCCAGCCGGCGTGCGTGAACATGAGGATCGTCCACTCGCCGTCCCGGGTCAGCTCGAAGCTCACGGTGGTCCCGACCCACTCGGCGGGCCCGTCGGTCACCTCCCACAGCACCCGTGCGTTCGGTTGCAGGTCGAGAACCTTCATGTCGAAGCCGCCGACGTCGCCGAACCGGAACTCCAGGACGTCGTCGCCGCTCCCGCTCGTGTCGGTCGTCCACCACGCGGCCAGTCCCCCGACCGTGGTGAGCGCCTCGTAGACCTTCTCCGGGGGCGCCGTGATGCCCACCCGGTGCAGGATGTCCACCATCTCGTTCTCCTCACTTCGCGGTGTTACTTCCCCGAATCCCTGGATCGTTGGACCGCCTCGGCGATGCTCTTGATGCGCCGCAGCCGCCCGTCCCACATATCGCCGACGGAGTTCAGCTGTGCCACGGCACGGGCCAGCTGTGCCTCGTCCACCTCGTAGCGCTTCTCCCGTCCCGACGGCTCGTGCCGGACCAGTCCGACCCGGTCGAGCACGGCCAGGTGCTTGGTGACCGCCTGCCTGCTCACCGGCAGGTGCGCGCTGAGGCTCGTCGCGGTCCCCCGGCCCTCGGCCAGCAGCAGGTCGATCATGCGGCGCCGGGTCGGGTCGCCTATCGCGGACCAGAGGTCGTCGTCGATCGCGGTGCTCATCGCGCGGCCGCCAGCCGGTCGGCCGCCGCGACCAGGCGCGGCAGGTAGAAGTCCCAGCCCCGGCGGTGGTCGTTGTAGTGGGCTTCCAGCACGGCGGCCTCCCAGCCCCGCTCGCGGTAGCCGCTCTCGCGGAAGCGGACCGTGGTCCCCTCCCCGGTGGGGACGAGCTCGAAGGTCACCAGCAGCGAGTTGCCCGGACCGGCTCCCTCCGCCCCCAGCTCCGCCTCGTCGTACGTCCAGCGGAACGAAAACAGCCGGGGCGGGTCGGCCGCCACGACCGTGAACGGCGCGGACTGGTGACCGCCGGTGTCCTGGTCCGTCCACGTGAGCCGGCCCGTCGCACCGGCGGCCGACTCGAACGCGGTCTCGGCGCTCCACCAGTCCCGGATGTGCTCGGGGCTGCTGAGCACTTCGAACACCACCTCGGGAGAGGCGTCGATGTGCAGCTCGCGCTCGATGCTCCCGTACTCCACGGCCGTCTCCATCTTTCGCAACCATTGGTTGCGTATCAGGCTAGTCCACCTCCGTCGGATACGCAACCAATGGTTGCACTGATGGCCTGAGTGACCACGGGACCCGTAGGACCACGGGACCTGTAGGACCACGGGACCTGTAGGGCCACGGGACCCAGGGCCATGGATCCCCCACGGCTGCCGGGCCCCGTACGGCTACAGACCCTGACCGGCTACAGGCCCCGTACGGTCACCCCCTCCACCGGGTTCCCCGCCTCGTCCTCCACCACCACGGCGTCCCCCAGCCACCGCACCGTGTACCGCTCCACCTCGCCCGCCTCGAAACCGGGCCCCGGGTCCCGGATCACCACCCCGCCCCCCGTCCGCCCCCGCGCCGGGGCCCAGACCTCCAGCTCCACCCCGTCGCCCGAGGCGGACCGCACCGGCAGCAGCGCCCCCGCCCGCGCCAGCACCGGGATCCGGCCCTGCGGGGCGTCCAGCAGGATCTGCCCCGGACCCTCGTACGCCGCCCCGGTCGCGGTGTCGTACCACCGGCCCCGCGGCAGCCGTACCGCCCGCCGGTCCGCCCCGCACTCCAGCACCGGCGCCACCAGCAGCGCATCGCCCAGCAGGAACGCGTCCTCGCAGTCCCGCAGCCGCCGCTCCTCCGGCGTCCCCCACCACACCGGCCGCACGTACGGGGCGCCCGTCCGCCGCGCCAGATGGGCCAGCGTCACGAAGTACGGCCGCAGCCGCTCCCGCTCCGCCATCACCGCAGCCGCCTGCTCCGCCACCTCCGGCCCGAACTCCCACGGCTCCCGCCGCCCCGCCCAGATCGCCGAGTGGGTCCGGAACAGCGGCAGATACGACCCCAGTTGCAGCCACCGCACGTACAACTCCGGCGACGGGGAACCCCCGAAGCCGCCGACGTCCGGGCCCGAGTACGGCACCCCGCACAGCCCGAGACCCAGCACCAGCGCCAGCGAGGACCTGAGCCCCTCCCAGCTGCTCTCCACGTCGCCCGACCACGAGCCCCCGTACCGCTGCATCCCCGCCCACCCCGACCGCGAGAACAGGAACGGCCGCTCGGCGGGCCGCAACCGCACCAGCCCCTCCCACCCCGCCCGCGCCATCCCGAGGGCGTACACGTTGTGCCCCTCGCGGTGGTCACCGCCCGCCCCGTCCATCGCGTGCCGCGCCGACCTCGGCAGCGTGGTGTCCCCGAACGCCGCGAAGGACACCGGCTCGTTCATGTCGTGCCAGAAACCGGCGAAGCCCTGCGCCAGCCGCTCCCCGTACAGCCCGCCCCACCACTCCCGCACCGCCGGATCCGTGAAATCCGGATACGCGCACTCGCCCGGCCACACCTCACCGCGCACCTCCCGGCCCCGCGCGTCCCGCACGAAGGCGCCGGCCGCCCCCACTCCCGTCCCCGACGTGTGCACCCCGTCGCCCGCCTTCACCGCCGGGTCCACGATCGAGACGAGCCGCACCCCCCGCTCCCGCAGCTCCCGGGCCAGCCCCGGCAGATCGGGGAACCGCTCACCGTCCACCGTGAACACCCGGTGCCCGTCGTAGTGGTCGATGTCCAGATGCACGGCCGACAGCGCGAGCCCGCGCGACGCGTACCCCGCGACCACCCGCCGCACCTCCTCCGCGCTCCCGAAGCCCCACCGCGCATGCTGGTACCCCAGCGCCCACTCCGGCGGCACCGCGGCCGCTCCCGTCAGCCCCGACCACCCCTGCAGCACCCGCGCCGGCGTCCCCACCAGCACCCAGGACCGCAGCGGCCCGCCCTCCATCCGCAGCTCACTCGCCCCCGGCCGGTCCGCGCCCGAACCCGCACCCTCCTCACCCTCGCGCAGCACCACCCGGCCGTCCCACGAGTTGTCGTGGAACACCAGATGCGTCCCCGCGTCCGCGACCACCATCTGCACCGGCATCGTCAGGTACAGCGGATCGGTCCGCGGCCCGAAGCCCCCCTTCGGATCCGTGTTCCACAACCGGTACGTCCCGTCCCGAAGCCGCGGCCCCGCGGCCCGCCCGCCCAGCCCGAAGAACCGCGCGTCCGCCGGCACCTCGCTCCGCTGCAGCCACCGCGCCCCGCCCATCCGCGGATCCACCGGCTCCCACCACCGCGGCGGCGACTCCCGCCGCAGCACCGTCCCGCCCGGCGTACGCACCTCCACCGCCCCGTGCCGGGACACCGCGACCGTCACCCGCTCCGACACCACCCGCCAGCCGCCCCCGGTGTCCGGCTCCAGCACCGCCCGCGGATCCGGTTCCGGCCCGTCGCCCACCACCGCGTACGAGGGCGTCGGCGCGGCCCCGTCCCAGCTCCAGAACACCGCGCCGCCCACCATGACCCGCACCAGCAGGTCGGAGCGCGCGAACCGGAGCACACCCCCGCCGGGCCGGGCCTCCGTACCGGTCAGCAGCCCGGGCACCCGCGCCCGCTCCGCGCCCCGGCGCGGAAGCCCCACCGCATCCGCACGCCGGTGGCGCCATGCCACGCGCCAGGCGCGCCGACCGCGCTCCGTACCCATGTCCTTCACCGCACGCACCAGATCACGACCGTCCATGCCGATCACCCTGCCATCGGCCCCCGGCCCAAGGGACGGCGTTCAACTGCCGTTCACCCGGCAGCGGCACCCCCGTGCCGATCACCCGACCCGCCAGGACAGCCCTGGTGCAGCGGACGATCACATGGCATGGTCCCTGTGAGCCGCCGCGCCCACACCCCCGCGCGATGGCACCGTACGCACACGAAGCGCGAGCCGCAGACTTGACCGGGAGCCGACCCATGACCTCAGCCACGCAGCCGGAACCCCTCTGGGCGCCGGGCCCCGACCGGATCGCCGCGGCCCGGATCACCGCCTTCCAGGCATGGGCCGCCGAGCGCCACGGAGCCCCCGCCGACGGCGGCTACCCGGCCCTGCACAGCTGGTCCGTCGATGAGCTGGACACCTTCTGGCAGGCCGTCGCCGAGTGGTTCGACGTCCGCTTCACCACCCCGTACCAGTCCGTCCTCGCCGACCGCTCCATGCCCGGCGCACGCTGGTTCGCCGGAGCGACCCTCAACTACGCCGAGCACGCGCTGCGCGCCGCCGAGGACCCGGCGCGCGCCGACGACCCCGCCCTGCTGTACGTGGACGAGACCCACGAGCCCGTCCCCGTCACCTGGGCCGAGCTCCGCCGCCATGTCGGGTCGCTCGCGGCCGAACTGCGCGCCCTCGGCGTACGCCCCGGCGACCGGATCAGCGGCTACCTCCCCAACATTCCCGAGGCCGCCGTCGCGCTCCTCGCCACCGCCGCCGTCGGCGGTGTCTGGACCTCCTGCGCCCCCGACTTCGGAGCCCGCAGCGTCCTCGACCGCTTCCAGCAGGTCGAGCCCGTCGTCCTGTTCACCGTGGACGGCTACCGGTACGGCGGCAAGCAGCACGACCGCCGCGACACCGTCGCCGAGCTCCGGGCGGACCTCCCCTCCCTGCGCGCCGTCGTCCACATCCCGCTCCTCGGCACGCCCGCCCCCGAAGGCGCCCTCGACTGGTCCGCCCTGACCTCGGCCGACACCGAGCCCGTCTTCGAGCCGGTCCCCTTCGACCACCCGCTCTGGGTGCTGTACTCCTCCGGTACGACCGGCCTTCCCAAGGCCATCGTCCAGTCCCAGGGCGGCATCCTCCTCGAACACCTCAAGCAGCTCGGCCTGCACTGCGACCTCGGCCCCGAGGACCGGTTCTTCTGGTACACCTCCACCGGCTGGATGATGTGGAACTTCCTCATCTCCGGACTGCTCACCGGCACGACCGTCGTCCTCTACGACGGCAGCCCCGGCTACCCGGACACGGGCGCCCAGTGGCGCATCGCCGAGCGCACCCGGGCCACCCTGTACGGCACCTCCGCCGCGTACGTCATGGCCTGCCGCAAGGCCGAGGTGCACCCCGGCCGCGACTTCGACCTCTCCGCCGTGAAGTGCGTGGCCACCACCGGCTCCCCGCTCCCGCCCGACGGCTTCCGCTGGCTCCACGAGGAGGTCGCCGAGGACCTCTGGATCGCCTCCGTCAGCGGCGGTACCGACGTGTGCAGCTGCTTCGCCGGCGCCGTCCCCACCCTGCCGGTGCACATCGGCGAGCTCCAGGCCGCCTGCCTCGGTACTGACCTCCAGGCCTGGGACCCCTCCGGCAAGCCGGTCACCGGTGAGGTCGGCGAGCTCGTCGTCACCAACCCCATGCCGTCCATGCCGATCCACTTCTGGAACGACCCCGACGGCAGCCGCTACCGCGACAGCTACTTCGAGATGTTCCCGGGCATCTGGCGCCACGGCGACTGGATCACGATCACCGACCACGGCTCGGTGATCATCCACGGCCGCTCCGACTCCACGCTCAACCGACAGGGCGTCCGGATGGGCTCCGCCGACATCTACGAGGCCGTCGAACGCCTCCCCGAGATCAAGGAATCGCTGGTCATCGGCCTGGAGGAGCCGAACGGCGGCTATTGGATGCCGCTCTTCGTCCACCTCGCCCCCGGCGCGACCCTCGACGACGACCTGCGCGCCCGGATCAAGGCGACGATCCGCGAGGAACTCTCCCCGCGCCACGTCCCGGACGAGATCATCGAGGTCCCCGGCATCCCGCACACCCTCACCGGCAAGCGCATCGAGGTCCCGGTCAAGCGCCTCCTGCAGGGCGCCCCCCTGGCCAAGGCGGTCAACCCGGGCTCCGTCGACAACCTCGACCTCCTCCACTTCTACGAGGAGCTGGCCCGCACCCGCGGCTGAGGTCACTGTCAGTGGCGCTGATTACTCTGAGTGAGCAAGTGATTGCGGTACTCAGGGGGAGCCATGCCACGCAAGAACCACACCGGTACGCACCGGACCCGCACCACCGACCGGCGCCGCATGCTGCGCCGCGAGGTCCCCGGCACCATCGGCCTGCTGGCCGACGCCGGGGACTTCGCGGCCATGTGCGGATACCGCAGCTTCAGCTTCGACCACCACACCGACTACGCCGACTACCTGCACCACGTCGACGGACTGCTCCGGTCCCTCACGGCCCAGGGCATCCACACCACCGTCGCCCTCTTCGATCCCGCGGAGTACGCCGAGTACTGCGGGGAGAACGACCTCGACCCGGACACCGCCGAGACCCGCGCCCGCTTCACGGCCGAGCTGGCCGGCAGCGGCGCCGTCCTGCCCTACACCGGCCAGCCCATCGACGAGCTCGTCCCGCTCCTCGTCGACGAGGCCGTCCGCCAGGCCACCTGGGAGTACGCCACCGGCCTCCTCGCCGAGGTCGGCCACTGCGCGGACTGCGGCGAGGACATCGGCCGGGCCTCCTTCGACCGTGCCACCGACGCGCTCAAACGCCTCGTGGCCGGCGCCGGACCCGGCCACCACCACTTCGTCTGCAGCATCCCGACCGAGACGCAACAGCTCGTCGCCGTCCTGCACGCCGACACCACCGACGCCCCGGACACCCCGCCGCGCATCGAGAGCCGGGAAGGCCTCGACTTCGTGACGGTCCTCGCCGCGGGACTAGCCCTCGGCGGCACCGGGGGACTGGTGGTACGCAGCACCACCGAGGGCCACCGGGACCGGGTCCACGGCTGGCGCCTGGACCGAGGCCGGCTCACCGCCCTCTCGGCCGCGGCCGTCTTCAACGCCTACTGCACCGACGCCGACACCGGAGACCCCGTCGCCCCCGAACCGGGCGTCGAATACTGCCCGGGCTACGAGGTCGACGGCCCCGCACCGCACCACTGACCGGCCCGGGACGGACCGAGGGGCCCTCGCCACCGGCGAAGGCCCCTCCACACCACACCACACAGCCTCCGGCTACTCGCCGGACAGCACCGCCCGGGCGGCCAGCCGGGCCTCCTCGGCACTGTCCGCCGCACGAGCGGCCGCAGCGGCACGCTCGCACTGGGCCAGCGTGTACTTGGCGAGCGTCGCCCGCACGTAAGGGATCGAAGCGGCACCCATCGAAAGAGAGGTGACACCCAGACCGGTCAGCACACACGCCAGCAGCGGGTCGGAAGCCGCCTCGCCACAGACACCGCAGCTCTTGCCCTCCGCGTTGGCGGCATCCGCCGCCATGGCGATCAGGTCGAGCAGCGCCGGCTGCCACGGGTCCTGGAGCCGGGACACGGCACCGACCTGGCGGTCGGCCGCGAAGGCGTACTGAGCCAGGTCATTCGTACCCAGCGACAGGAATTCGACTTCCTGCAGGATGGAGCGTGCCCGCAGCGCGGCGGAGGGGATCTCCACCATCGCACCGAACTTCGCCTTGAGACCGGCCTCCCGGCAGGCGTCCGCGAAGGCCCTGGCGTCGATGCGGTCGGCGACCATCGGGGCCATGACCTCGAGGTGGACCGGCAGCCCCTCGGCCGCCCTGGCCAGCGCGGTGAGCTGCGTACGCAGCACGTCCGGGTGGTCCAGCAGCGAACGCAGCCCGCGCACACCCAGCGCCGGGTTGGGCTCGTCGCCCGGGGTCAGGAAGTCCAGCGGCTTGTCGGCGCCGGCATCCAGCACACGCACGACGACCCGGCCTTCCGGGAAGGCTTCGAGCACCTTGCGGTAGGACTCGATCTGCTTCTCCTCGGACGGCGCCTTCTTGCTGTCGTCCAGGAACAGGAACTCGGTGCGGAACAGCCCCACACCCTCCGCCCCGGCCTCGACGGCGGCCGGCACATCGGCGGGACCGCCGACATTGGCCAGCAGCGGCACCTTGTGACCGTCGGAGGTCGCACCCGGACCGGACGAGGCGGCCAGAGCCGCCTTGCGCTCGGCGGCCGCGGCCTGCAGCTCGGCCCGCTTCTGCGCCGACGGGTCGACGAACAGGTCACCCGTGCTGCCGTCCACCGCGATCACCGTGCCCTCGGCGATCTCACCGGCACCCGGCAGCGCCACGATCGCCGGCACGCCCAGTGCCCGCGCCAGGATCGCGCTGTGGCTGGTCGGCCCGCCCTCCTCGGTCACGAAACCGAGGACGAGCGCCGGGTCGAGCAGAGCGGTGTCGGCGGGAGCCAGGTCCCGCGCGATCAGCACGTACGGCTCGTCACTGTCGGGCACACCCGGCATCGGCACGCCGAGCAGCCGCGCCACGATGCGGTTGCGCACGTCGTCCAGGTCGGCCACCCGGCCGGCCATGTACTCGCCGGCCCCGGCGAGCAGGTCGCGGTACGCGGCGAACGCGTCGTACACACCGCGCTCGGCCGTGCTGCCGACGGCGATCCGCCGGTCGACGTCCGCCATCAGCTCGGGGTCCTCGGCGATCATCGCCTGGGCCTCGAGCACGTGCTGGGCCTCGCCACCGGCCAGCTGGCCACGTGCGATCAGATCGGCCGCCACGGCACTCACGGCCTGACGGGCGCGCCCCTGTTCGCGCGCCGCCTCATCCGCGGTGATCTGCCTGGCCGGCGGCTCCAGAACCGCCGTGCCCATGTGCCGCACCTCGCCGATCGCCACCCCGTGGCTCACGCCGACGCCTCGCAGCGTTGTCTCCATTTCACCCGTCTCCGATTGAGCGGCGGGCCGAGCCGCCGCGGTGGATGTACGACTCGCCCGTACAGGCGGACGCGTCACTGCCAGCTGAAGAGAGCGTCGTCAGCCTTCACGTCGCCGGATTCGACGACGTCGGAGAGGGATTCGGCCGTCGCCTCGAGCGCCACGACGGGGCAGATCGGCGACTTGCCGGCCTCCTCGACCGCAGCGGGGTTCCAGCGGATGACGGCCTGGCCGCGGGTCACGGTGTCGCCCTTGTTCACGAGGAGCTCGAAGCCCTCGCCGTTGAGCTGAACCGTGTCGATCCCGAGGTGCGTGAGTACACCGTGGCCCTCGCTGTCGACGACGACGTACGCGTGCGGGTGCAGGGAGACGATCACACCGTCGACGGGGGACACCGCCTCCGAGGGCTCGCGCACGGGATCAATAGCGGTGCCCGGTCCCACCATCGCGCCGGAGAACACCGGATCGGGCACTGCCGCGAGTCCGATGGCGCGCCCGGCAAGTGGGGACGTCACGCTGGTCATGGGGGCCTCCCAGGGGGTGGGGCTCTTCGTGTCGCCGTCACTACCTGTCGCGAACGGCGTACTCTTCAGAAGGATATGGCACAAGATGTTCGGGTTCGCCCGATGTTGATCCTGCTCCGGGCTGACCCTTCGGCACGGAGACTAGTGGACTAGACCGGTGGACTAGACCATACGCCTGAATCGATTTGCTTGGGCACCCCCAGAGCTGTACTGTCGTGACTCCCGCTGGGACGCCTCGTGTGAACTTCTCGCGAACGGCCAAAGGACGGGACTCCTCCTCTTCAGCTCCGATCTTGATCTCGATCGTCTTTTCGCATGCCTTTTCGGTAGTGCGGGGAGTGGTCAGGGAGACGGAAAAGCGCTGATAGAGTCGGAACCGCCGGAAAGGGAAAACGCGAAAGCGAATTACCTGGAAAGCACCGAGGAAGTCGGACACGAAAGAGTCTGATAGAGTCGGAAACGCAAGAACAGAACGAAAGCCCGGAGGAAAGCCCCAGCCGATGTTGCTGAGGGTGAGTACAAAGGAAGCGTCCGTTCCTTGAGAACTCAACAGCGTGCCAAAAATCAACGCCAGAAGTTGATACCCCGTCCACTTCGGTGGATG
>NZ_JBSGXU010000108.1:0-28979 GCF_053610205.1 Streptomyces sp. NPDC054932
CTCATCGCCACCTGGACCGGCACCTGCCCCACCTGCCGACAACCCACCCCATGGCAGCCCTACGACACCACCTAACAAAGCACTACTAGGGGGTGTCCTGTCGATCAGGCTGGACGCCGCGAGCCCGGCCTGATCGGCAGGACACCCCCTGGACAGACCTTCGGCGGAGCGGGCCTAGCCGCGCTTGGCCTGGGCCCTCTGCTGCATGCCGCGGGTCTTGGCGGCGGATCCCTGCACGTCCCTGACCGCGGCCTTGGCACGGGCCTCGGCGGCCGTGTTCTTCGCCAGCGCGCGCTCGGAGTCCTGGTGGCTGTGGTGGCCTGTGTGGGCCTTCTTGGCCATGATCGTTCCTCCTCGGACGGGGACGGCCGATGCGTTCCACTCTGCGCCCGTTCGCAGCGGTCGGCATCCCGGGGACGGCTGCGGCCACAATGGAGCGCATGACCAGTGACAGTGAGATCACCCCCGGCATGCCCGACTGGGAGAAGCGGTTCCGGGCGCCGCGCGTCGGACTCCCCGACTGGGCCGAGGACGCCCCGGACCGCTCGCTCTTCGTCTCCAACGCGACCGGAACCTTCGAGATCTACGCCTGGGACCGCGCCACCGGCGAGCAGCGGCAGGCCACCGACCGCCCCAACGGCACCACCGACGGCACCCTCTCCCCCGACGGCGAGTGGATCTGGTGGTTCTCCGACACCGACGGCGACGAGTTCGGCACCTGGGTGCGCCAGCCCTTCGCGGGCGGCCCCGACGAACCGGCCACCCCCGGCCTGGAGCCCTCGTACCCGGCCGGGCTGGCCATCGGCCGTGACGGTACGGCCGTCGTCGGGCGCTCCACCGACGAGGACGGCTCGACCGTCCACGTGGTCCGGCCGGACGGCTCCGCGCCCACCGTGATCTACCGGCACCGGGAGTCGGCCGGCGTCGGCGACCTGTCCCGCGACGGGACGCTCGTGGCGGTCGAGCACACCGAGCACGGCGACGCGATGCACTCCGCGCTGCGCGTGGTGACCCTCGACGGGACCACCGTCGCCGAGCTCGACGACTCCCGCGGCGGAGCCGAGGAGCTGGGCCTGGAGGTGCTCGGTTTCGCGCCGGTCGCGGGCGACACCCGGCTGCTCGTCGGCCACCAGCGGCGCGGCCGCTGGGAGCCGATGGTGTGGGACGTGGCCACCGGCGCCGAGCAGGAGCTCGCGATCGACCTGCCGGGCGACGTCAGCGCCGAGTGGTACCCGGACGGCGGCGCGCTGCTGGTCGCGCACAGCTTCGAGGCGCGCAGCGAGCTGTGGCGCTACGACCTGGCCGCGCGCGAGCTCGTACGCGTCGACACGCCGCCGGGATCGGTGTCGGGGGCCACCGCGCGCCCCGACGGGACGGTGGAGTACCTGTGGTCCTCGGCCGCCGAGCCCTCGGCGGTACGGTCCACCGCGGGCGGGATCGTCCTGGACCCGCCCGGTTTCCGGGCGCCCGGCTCGCTGCCCGTGGAGGACGTGTGGGTCGAGGGCCCGGGCGGGCGGATCCACGCGCTCGCGCAGCGGCCGACGGGCCACGGCGAGGGCCCCTTCCCGACGATCTTCGAGATCCACGGCGGGCCGACCTGGCACGACAGCGACGCCTTCGCGTCGACCCCGGCGGCCTGGCTGGACCACGGCTTCGCCGTGGTGCGGGTCAACTACCGCGGTTCGACGGGCTACGGCCGCGAGTGGACCGACGCCCTCAAACACCGGGTCGGACTGATCGAGCTGGAGGACATCGCGGCGGTGCGGGAGTGGGCGGTCTCCTCCGGCCTCGCGGACCCGGCGCGCCTGGTGCTGTCGGGCGGCTCCTGGGGCGGTTACCTGACGCTGCTGGGTCTGGGCACGCAGCCCGGTGCCTGGGCCGTGGGCCTGGCCGCCGTACCGGTGGCGGACTACGTGACGGCCTACCACGACGAGATGGAGGCGCTGAAGTCCCTGGACCGCACGCTCTTCGGCGGTACGCCGGAGGAGGTCCCGGACCGCTTCGAGGCGTCCTCGCCGCTGACGTACGTGGACGCCGTGAAGGCGCCGGTGCACATCGCGGCGGGCGTGAACGACCCCCGCTGCCCGATCCGCCAGATCGAGAACTACGTGGACCGGCTCGCCGCGCGCGGGGCGGTGCACGAGGTGTACCGGTACGACGCCGGGCACGGCTCGCTGGTGGTGGAGGAGCGGATCAAGCAGGTCCGGATGGAGCTGGAGTTCGCGCTGAAGCACCTGCCGCGCTGACCCCGGCCGGCGAGTGGGCCGAGCCGGCCGGGAGCGGTCCGGGGGCGAACCTGGCCCCAACAGACGCGGCCCGGTGCACCCCCCGTACGGTGGTGGGGTGCACCGGTTTCTCCTGACCCCGCGCTGGTGGGGGATCAACGTCTTCGTCGCGCTCGCCGTTCCCTTCTGTCTGTTCATGGGGTCCTGGCAGCTCGGCCGGTTCGAGGACCGCATCGAGAGCCACCGGGAGGCCACCGCCGAGCGGCCCGCCGACCAGGTGGCCGCGCCGCTGGACTCGCTGCTTCCGGTCGACACGACGACCTCCGGAAAGCTCGCCTCCACGGCGGGTGAGTACGGCGATCAGCTGCTGGTGCCCGAGCGGCGGCTCGACGGCGCGTCCGGGTTCTACGTGCTGACGCTGCTGAAGACCGACTCCGGCAAGGCCGTCCCGGTGGTCCGGGGCTGGCTGCCGGGGGTGGCGGATCCCGCGAAGGCGCCGGCTCCGCCGACCGGCCGGGTCGAGGTCACCGGGGCCCTGCAGGCCGCGGAGAACTCGGGCACGAAGGGGGTCCACTCCCAGGGCGGGCTGCCGGCCGGGCAGCTCGGGGTGATCGGGGCGGCCGCGCTGGTGAACCTCGTCCCTTACGACCTGTACGACGCCTGGCTGACCGTGCAGACCCCTTCGGACGGGATGGTTCCGGTGCCCGCACAGGCGCCGAACAACACCGGTCTCGACCTGAAGGCCTTCCAGAACCTCGGCTACACCGGCGAGTGGTTCGTCTTCATCGCCTTCGTGCTCTTCATGTGGTTCCGGCTCTACCGGCGCGAGCTGGAGACCATCCGCGACGCCGAAGCGGGCCTCCTGGAACCCGCCGCCGCTCAGAGCTGACGAACCCCGGCGAACCGGACCCGGAACCGGAACCGGAACCGAACCCGGCCCCGGACCTGGACACTAGGACAGCGGGATCGCGCCCGTCCGGTACACCGTTCCGCCGCAGACCTCGGGAATCGTCGCCCGTGTGGTCGAGGCGCCCGACTGCGGGGTGTGCGAGACGGCCACGCCGGCCGGAGCCGGGGTCGTGCCCGTCTGGGGGTCGGAGGCCGCGCCGGTCCCCGCCCCGGCCGAGGTGCCCGCGGGGTCGGTCTGCGGCGGCTTGCCGCCCGCGTCCGGGTTCCCCGGCGCACAGGTCTCCCCCGACGGCACCCACGCGAAGCGGACCTCGTAGGCCGTGTTCGGCGGGAGCACGAGTGCTGCGGACGCCGCCGACGGGTCGGGCAGCAGCCCGCTCGCCGGATCCCCGGCCGTGTGGCCGACCACGGCGACCGAGGAGCCCGAGCCGGCTCCGGTCCCGGTTGCCGGGGCCGCCGTCACGGTGTCCTGGCCGCCCACGGAGCAGCCCTTCGCCGAGACGTTGGTGACCCGGAAGCTGCCGTAGACCCTGCCGTCGGTCTCCGGGGCCCTGGCCGAGCCCACGACCCCGAGCTGGTCCGCGCCGCACCCGGGCACACCCGGCGCCGCCACCGGCGGCAACGGGACCGGACCGACCGCCGGGCCACCGGTTCCGGCGGGTCCGGCCGAGCTGCCGGCGCCGGCCGGTCCTGCCGTCAGACCGCCCGCCGGGGAGCCCTCCGTGGCGTTCGGCGCTCCGGTGACACCGCCCACGGCCGGGACGTCGCCGAAGGAATGGGTCGACCTCGGCTGGGAGCCGAATCCGTTCAGATGGGGGTCGGAGGGGTGCGCCCCCGGCTTTTCACCCGCGGCCGCGCCGTGCCCGGCCATGGCCGGGTGGTCGGTGGCCGCACCCTCGGATCCCGTCAGGTGCAGGGCGGTCGGGATCGCGGTCCCCGCGAGCAGTACGGCCGCGGCGGCGCCGACGAGGGCGGCCCGGCGGTTGCGGGTCCGGCGGGCGGGGACGGCGTCGCGCAGCCGCTCCAGGGCGTCCGCGGAGGGCTGCAGGCCCTCGACGGCCCCGCGCAGGAGGATGCGCAGCTCTTCTTCGCCGCTCGCTCCGCCGGGCGGAGTGTGGTCGTCCATCATGACTGCGCAGCCTCCATCGCCACCCGCAGCGCGGCAATGCCCCGCGATCCGTACGCCTTGACCGAGCCGAGCGATATCCCGAGCGTCTCTGCGACCTGGGACTCCGTCATGTCCGCGAAGTAGCGCAGTACCAGCACCTCGCGCTGGCGGCGCTGCAGTCCGCGCATCGCCTTGATCAGATCGTCCCGCTCCAGCTGGTCGTAGGCGCCCTCTTCGGCGCTCGCCATGTCCGGCATCGGCTTCGAGAGCAGCTTGAGGCCGAGGATGCGGCGGCGCAGGGCGGACCGCGAGAGGTTCACGACGGTCTGGCGCAGGTACGCCAGGGTCTTCTCGCGGTCGCGGACCCGGTTCCGGGCGGAGTGCACCCGGATGAAGGCCTCCTGGACCACGTCCTCGCAGGAGGCGGTGTCGTCGAGGAGCAGTGCGGCCAGGCCCAGGAGCGAGCGGTAGTGCGCCTGGTAGGTCGCGGTGAGGTGGTCGACGGTGGTGCCGGCCACCACCTCGGCCGTCTCGCTCTTGGCTGCCCCGTCCGCCTCAGCGCTGTCGCGCGGTGCGGGCACGAGGCCGCCCCGGATCGGTACGGCAGTCCGTACGGGCGCCTCTGACGGCCCCGCCGGCGGGACGGGCACGATCACGGGAAAACCGCCACCGGGCGTGCGGACACCCCGGCGCGACGGGATGATCCCGATCTGCGCCGGCCGGACGACTGGTTCGAGCAGTGCTTCTGCCACGCCAGTTGGACACGCGTCCCCCCGTCAGGGTTGTACGCGCGAGGCAGCCTCACCAACGCAATCCCTATTGCCCTCATGCGTACCCGCTCTTCCCGATTGCCCCGTCTTTATCGAGACGGCAGTCGGGCCATCACCTTGATCAAGGGATCAGCACCGATCCTACAAAGCGAATTACGCAAATTCACCCGCGATCAGTTCCGCGATCTGTGTGGCATTCAAGGCAGCACCCTTGCGGAGATTGTCCGCGCACACGAAGAACTCCAGGGCGTGACGATCGTCGAGCGAACCCCGCACCCGGCCCACCCAGGCGGGATCCGTCCCGGCGGCGTCCACGGGGGTGGGGAACTCTCCGGCCGCGGGGTCGTCCACGAGCACCACGCCGGGCGCGGCCTCCAGGATCTCCCGGGCGTGCGCGGCCTCGACCTCGCGCTCGAAGCGGGCCCGGACGGTCAGCGAGTGCCCGGTCAGCACCGGCACCTGGACGCAGGTCACCGACACCGGGAGCTGCTCCAGCTGCAGGATCCGGCGCGTCTCGCCCCGTACCGCCAGCTCGTGCGAGGACCAGCCGTCCGCGCGCAGCTCGCCGGACCAGGGCACGACGTTGAGGGCGAGCGGAGCCGCGAAGGGGCCGGTGTCCTCGCCCACGGCGCGGCGCACGTCACCGGGCTGCTCGCCCAGGGAGGTCCCGGCGACCAGCGACTGCTGGCGGCGCAACGCCTCGGAGCCGGCCCGGCCGACGGCGCTCGCGGCCTGGTACGAGGAGACGACCAGGTCGCAGAGGGAGTACTCGGAGTGCAGCGCGCCCAGGGCCGCGATCATGGTGGCGGTCACGCAGTCCGGGCCTGCGACGATCCCGCGCGGCCGCATCCGTACGGCGTGCCCGTTGACCTCGGGCACCACCAGCGGGACCTCGGGGTCCTCCCGGAAGGCGGCGGACAGGTCGATGACGACCGTGCCGCGCGCGGTGACGACGGGGGCCCACCGGGCCGAGATGTCGGCCGGGGTGAGGAAGAGGGCGATGTCGCCCGGTCCGAGGCCGTCGAAGGCGTCCTCGGTGAGGGCGATCACCTCGCACTCCTGCGCCCGGACGGCCAGCATGCGGCCGGCCGAGCGCGCGGAGGCGATCAGGCGGATCTCGCCCCAGACGTCCGCCCGCTGGGACAGCATCTGGAGCAGGACCGAACCGACTGCTCCGGTCGCCCCGACCACGGCGAGTGCCGGGCCGGAGGACCGGGTGCGGGTCATCGTCCGGTGCCTCCGTAGACGACGGCTTCGTCGCTGTCGGAGTCGAGGCCGAAGGCCGTGTGCACGGCGCGGACGGCCTCGTTGACGTCGTCCTGGCGGGTGACGACCGAGATGCGGATCTCCGAGGTCGAGATCAGCTCGATGTTCACGCCCGCGTCGGACAGCGCCTGGAAGAAGGAGGCGGTGACCCCGGGGTTTGTCTTCATGCCCGCGCCGACCAGGGAGATCTTGCCGATCTGGTCGTCGTAGCGCAGGGAGTCGAAGCCGATCTGGCCCTTCGCCTTCTCCAGGGCGTCGATGGCCTTGTGGCCCTCGGTCTTGGGGAGGGTGAAGGAGATGTCCGTGAGGCCCGTGGAGGCCGCGGAGACGTTCTGCACGATCATGTCGATGTTGATCTCGGCGTCCGCGATGGCACGGAAGATCGCCGCGGCCTCGCCCGGCTTGTCCGGGACACCGACGACCGTGATCTTGGCTTCGGAGACGTCGTGCGCGACTCCGGAGATGATGGCGTGCTCCACCTGCGCGTCCCCTTGCGGATTCTCGTTGCTGACCCAGGTGCCCGGCAGTCCGGAGAAGGACGAGCGGACGTGGATCGGGATGTTGTAGCGGCGCGCGTACTCGACGCAGCGGTGCAGGAGCACCTTGGAACCGGAGGCCGCGAGCTCCAGCATGTCCTCGGAGGAGATCCAGTCGATCTTCTTCGCCTTCTTCACGACGCGGGGGTCCGCGGTGAAGACGCCGTCGACGTCGGTGTAGATCTCGCAGACCTCGGCATCCAGCGCCGCGGCGAGCGCGACGGCGGTGGTGTCCGAGCCGCCCCGGCCGAGGGTGGTGATGTCCTTGGAGTCCGCGGACACGCCCTGGAAGCCGGCGACGATGGCGATGTTGCCCTCGTCCAGCGCGGTGCGGATACGGCCCGGCGTGACATCGATGATGCGCGCTTTGTTGTGGACCGAGTCGGTGATCACGCCTGCCTGGCTACCGGTGAACGACTGGGCCTCGTGGCCCAGGTTTTTGATCGCCATGGCCAGCAGGGCCATGGAGATCCGCTCTCCGGCGGTCAGCAGCATGTCGAATTCACGCCCGGCAGGCATCGGGGATACCTGCTCGGCGAGATCGATCAGCTCGTCCGTCGTGTCGCCCATCGCGGAAACCACGACGACCACCTGGTGGCCGTTCTTCTTGGCATCCACGATCCGCTTGGCGACGCGCTTGATGCCCTCGGCATCGGCTACGGAGGAGCCTCCGTACTTCTGCACGACAAGGCCCACGTGCGCTCCTCGCTCAGTCCGTCTCATTGCTGGTGCAGTCTAACGAGCGACCGGGATCCGACCGCCACGTACCACATCATGAGACGAGAAGATCAGAGAATGAGTTCCCGGGCCGGGCGCTCACTTGCGGCCGAGGCCGCCGAGCTCCTCGGCCATCACCTGTCCGGCCTGCTCCGCGAGGTCTTCCTCGGCGAGGTCCTCGTCCGTGTCCAGGCCGTCCAGCGCCGCCAGCGGCTGGTCCAGGCGGACGTGGGCGATCAGCGACTGGAGGGCGCGCAGGGTGGCCGAGGCCGTCGGACCCCAGTTGGTGAAGTACGAGAACTGCCACCACCACAGCGCCTCCGTGATGCGGCCCGACTGGTGGTGGATGAGCCCGTGCCGCAGGTCGGCGACCACGTCGGCCAGGTCGTCGGAGATCCGGTGGGCGACCGGGGCCTTGCGCGGCTCGTAGGGGTCGAAGACCTCGGAGTAGACGTCGACCGGCTCCAGCATGATCGCGAAACGCTCGCGCAGGTCGTCCACGTCCGGCTCCGGGCCGAGATCGGGCTCGTAGCGCTCGTCCGGCAGCACGTCCTGGTACGCGCCCAGCCGGCCGCCCGCCAGCAGCAGCTGGGACACCTCCAGGAGGAGGAAGGGCACCGCACTGTCCGGGTCCTCACCCTTGGCCACTTCGGTGACCGCAACGATGAACGACTCGATCTGGTCCGCGATCGAGGCGGCGAAGTCGTCCGGATCCTGGCCGAGGGCGTGCAGCGTTGCGTCAGACATCGAGAAGTCGCCTTCCTTCAAAGGCCCGCCCCAGCGTGACCTCGTCCGCATACTCCAGATCTCCCCCGACGGGGAGCCCGCTGGCCAGGCGGGTGACCTTCAGGCCCATGGGCTTGATCATGCGGGCGAGGTAGGTGGCGGTCGCCTCGCCCTCCAGGTTCGGGTCGGTGGCCAGGATCAGCTCGGTCACCTCGCCGTCCGCCAGCCGCGCCAGCAGCTCGCGGATGCGCAGGTCGTCCGGGCCGACGCCCTCGATCGGGCTGATCGCGCCGCCGAGGACGTGGTACTTGCCCCGGAACTCGCGCGTGCGCTCGATCGCGACGACGTCCTTCGGCTCCTCGACGACACAGATGACCGTGGTGTCCCGGCGCGGATCACGGCAGATGCCGCACCGCTCCTCCTGCGCCACGTTCCCGCACACCGCGCAGAACCGGACCTTGTCCTTGACCTCCAGCAGCGCGTGCGCGAGGCGGCGGACGTCGGTGGGCTCGGCCTGCAGGATGTGGAAGGCGATCCGCTGCGCGCTCTTGGGCCCGACGCCGGGCAGCCTGCCCAGTTCGTCGATCAGGTCCTGAACCACGCCTTCGTACAACGGACTGCCTTCTTTCGTCGGGTAGGGGGAGGAGGGCTAGAACGGGAGGCCGGGGATACCGCTGCCGCCGCCCAGGCCCTGGGCCAGGGGGCCCAGCTTCTGCTGCTGGAGCGCCTGCGCATTCTCGTTGGCCGCCTGCACCGCGGCGACCACCAGGTCGGCGAGCGTCTCCGTGTCCTCGGGGTCCACGGCCTTCGGGTCGATCACCAGGGCACGCAGCTCACCGGAGCCGGTGACGGTCGCCCTCACCAGGCCGCCGCCGGCCTGGCCCTCGACCTCGGCCTGTGCGAGCTCCTCCTGCGCGGCCGCGAGATCCTGCTGCATCTTCTGGGCCTGCTGGAGCAGCTGCTGCATGTTGGGCTGGCCACCACCGGGAATCACAGGGCACTCACTCCATACGTCGTACGTCGAGACCTTCGGAACGCTTGGTCAATCCGAGCCTACGTGCTCCCCGGGCGCCGCGCCCTACGCCGTGAGGACCAACTCTTTCGAGTGAGAGTCGGGGCGTGCGCGTACCTGATGGAGACCTCCTTGCGGGCGGAAATCCCGGGAATCGTCGCCCATCACCCGTCATTCGAAGGTAGGAAGAGCATGCGCATCATTGCGCACACGCGCACCACCACACGTCAGCGCAGGCAGAGGGAGTGCCGGGTGAGCCAGCCGGAGATGCAGCCCGAGGGGCCACCCCGGGATCCCCGGGAGGAAGGCGGCGGACCGATGGCGGCGGGCGATCTGACCGGCCGGCCGTTCCCCCTCGGGGACTGGGGCGAGCCCGCCGAGCGGCTCGACGAGCTCTACCGGCGGGTCGAGGCCGACGCACTGCGCACCGCCGAGTGGTACCTGTCCGACCGGGCGTGGAAGCGGCGCGGTGCGCGCGTGCTGCGCGCCGGGGCCGCCGTGGGCGCCGTCACGGGCGCCTCGATGCCGCTGCTGGAGCTGACGGGCTCGATCCCGGGCGCCTCCACCTACGGCTACCTCGCGCTGCTGCTGGGCGCGGCCGCGCTGGCCTGCGACCGGTTCTTCGGGCTGACGTCCGGGTGGATGCGCGACGTGGCCACGGCCCAGGCGGTGCAGCGCCGGCTCCAGACCCTCCAGTTCGACTGGGCCTCGGAGAACGTGCGCGAGGTGCTCGGACCCACCGAGGGCACGGCCAGCGAGGCCGCCGAGCGGTGCCTGACCGTGCTGCGCCGCTTCTCCGAGGACATCACGGAGCTGGTGCGCTCGGAGACGGCGGACTGGATGGTGGAGTTCCGGGCCGGGCCCGCGCCGCTGGTGATGCAGTCGCTGGGGGCCTCCGGGGCGCGCGCCGACGCGAACATTCCGCCGGCCCGCTTCCCGCTTCCGCCGGGCACCCGGCCGAACATGCCCCGGCAGCGGCCGCCGGAGCAGCCGCGCTGAGACGGGGCCGGTTCCGCACGGCGGACCCGGCACCGTCCGCAGGCCGCGGTCTCAGCTGAAGATGATCATCGATCCCTGGCCGAGGCTCCGCGTCGCGGCCGCGTGCAGTCCCAGCCACACGTGCCGCTCCCGGGCGAAGGGGCTGTCGTCGTACGGGATCGGACCCGCAGGCTCCTCCAGCTGCGTCGGCCGCCCCGGCGGCGCGGGCGCAGCGGGCGGATTCCCCGGGTCTATCCCGATGGCGGGGGCCACGAACAACAGCTCCCGCAGCAGGCCCTGCGCGGACCCCAGCGGCCCGCCCCCGGCCAGCAGCTCCTCGTTCGCCAGCGGAGCCGGGAAGTCCACCGGGACGTACGCCCCGGCATGGTCGTAGTGCCACACGAGGTGCGACTGCTGGGCCGTGGGCTCGAACATCTCCAGCAGCTGCTCGTAGTCCCCGCCCAGCTCGTCCACCGGGGTCACCGGCAGCCCGCAGATCTGGAGCAGGTACGCCCGCCTCAGGAAATGCAGGGCGTCGTAGTCGAAGCCGGCGACCGGGGCGACGTCCCCGCTCAGGCCGGGCATGTACGCGAACACGGGCACGGACGGCAGTCCGGCCGCGCCCAGCGCCTTGTCGTACGAGGCGATCTCTTCCGCGAAGGGGTTGTCGGGGCTGTGGCACAGCACGTCGACAAGGGGGACCAGCCACAGGTCACAGGCCACTCGGCCTCCGATCAGTCGTTGTCGCCGATCGGGCCAGCGTAGTGGGCCGGACACCCTCCGCGAAGGGGTGCGCAGAACCTCGGGCTCCCGCCGGGGCCTCAGAGACGGGCGGCCCAGGCCAGCGCGTGCTCGTTGTAGCCGTGCACGAGGGCGCGCACCGCGTCGGCGTCGGCGAGCGTGACCGCGTCCACCAGCTCGCTGTGCCCGTCCCACAGTGCCGCCCGCAGCTGCGGCTCGCGCTGGAGGTGGGGGACGGCGAAGACCCAGCACTGCACGCGGATGCGGTGCAGGAACTCGGAGATGTAGGTGTTGGCGACCAGCCCGCTCAGCTCCCGCCAGAAGCGCAGGTCGTAGCCGATCAGGACTTCGAGCGAACCGCTCTGCGCGGCCCGCCGCGCCTCCTCGCCCCGGCGGCGCACCGAGACCAGCAGCTCGCCGGCGCCGGGGGCGGTGCCGCGCTCGGCGAGGCGGCGGAAGATCCCGTCCACGACCAGCGAGCGGGCTTCGATCATTCCCCGGAAGTCGTCGACGGAGAAGATCCGCACGCGGAAGCCGCGGTGCTGGACCAGTTCGAGCAGTCCCTGGGCCGAGAGGTCCACGAGTGCCTCGCGCACCGGGGTCGCGGAGACCTCGTACTGCTCGGCGATCTGCTTGACGGTGAACTCGGTCCCCGGAGGCAGGCGTCCCGCGAGCACCTCGTCACGCAGCGCGTCCGCGATCTGCTGGCGAAGTGTGTTGCGGGTGACAGCGCCGCTGCCTGGCATAGGGGTCCGTCTCCTGTCGTAGAGCTTCGGACACCATAGGCCAGACAGCGCGGCCGAAACCGGTCGGTCGGTCGCGGATTTTCACAATCGGCGCCGCCGCGCGGATGCGCGGGCCCGGGCCGGCCCGTTCCCGGACCGGCCCGGTGCCCGGCGCCCGGTTCAGCCGGCCGTGGTGTGGCGGTCGGCGACCGTCAGCGCCTCGTCCAGCAGGGCCAGGCCCTCCTTCGCCTCCGCCTCCGTGACGTTGCACGGGGGGACCACGTGGGTCCGGTTCATGTTGACGAAGGGCCACAGGCCGGACGCCTTGCAGGCCGCCGCGAATTCGGCCATCGGCGCGTTGTCCGCGCCCGCCGCGTTGTACGGGACGAGCGGCTCGCGCGTCTCCTTGTCCCGTACGAGTTCCACGGCCCAGAAGGCACCGAGCCCGCGGACCTCACCGACCGAGGGGTGGCGCTCGGCGATCTCGGCGAGCGCCGGGCCGATCACGTTCTCGCCGAGGTGGGCGGCGTGCTCGACGATGCCCTCCTCCTCCATGGTGTTGATCGTCGCGACGGCGGCGGCGCAGGCCAGGGGGTGGCCGGAATACGTCAGTCCGCCCGGGTAGGGACGGGTGGCGAAGGTCTCGGCGATGGCGGCCGAGATGGCCACGCCGCCGAGCGGCACGTATCCGCTGTTCACACCCTTGGCGAAGGTGATCAGGTCGGGGGTGACGCTCCAGTGGTCGGCGGCGAACCACTTGCCGGTGCGGCCGAAGCCGGACATGACCTCGTCCAGGACGAAGACGATGCCGTGGCGGTCGCAGAGCTCGCGCACTCCCGCGAGGTAGCCGGGAGGCGGGGTCATGATGCCGGCGGTGCCGGGCACGCTCTCCAGGATGATCGCCGCGATGGTCTGCGGCCCCTCGAAGGCGATGGTGTCGGCGAGGTGGGCGAGGGCGCGGGCGCACTCCTCGGCCTCGGTGGTGGCGTGGAAGGCGGAGCGGTAGAGGTAGGGGCCCCAGAAGTGCACGACGCCGGCGGCGGCCGTGTCGGAGGGCCAGCGGCGCGGGTCGCCGGTCAGGTTGATCGCGGCGGCGGTGGCCCCGTGGTAGGAGCGGTAGGTGGAGAGCACCTTGGCGCGGCCCGTGTGCAGACGGGCCATGCGGACGGCGTTCTCGACGGCCTCGGCGCCGCCGTTGGTGAAGAAGATCTTGTCCAGGTCGCCCGGGGTCCGCTCGGCGATGAGGCGTGCGGCCTCGGAGCGGACGTCGACGGCGAAACCGGGCGCGAGGGTGCAGAGCCGGGCGGCCTGCTCCTGGATCGCGGCGACGACCTTGGGGTGCTGGTGGCCGATGTTGGTGTTGACCAGCTGGGAGGAGAAGTCGAGGAACCGCTTGCCTTCGTAGTCCCAGAAGTACGACCCCTCGGCCCCGGCGACGGCGAGGGGGTCGATCAGGGCCTGGGCGGACCAGGAGTGGAAGACGTGCTTCCGATCTGCGTCCTTCACTGCGGCAAGGGTGTGCGAGGTGACATGAGGGGTCATGGCGTCACGCTAGAAGTGCGCAGGTGGGGCGGGATATCGGCGGACTGTATGGGGGTGGGGGGCCGCTCTCGGCAGTCTGTCTGCGAGGGGGCGTGAAGTCCTCCGTGAGATTGACAGCATCCTGTCGTTATGACAGTCTATTGTCATAGAGCAACAGCCCACGCTGGAGGCGAAGCACCATGAGCGAGACCCCGCGCAAGCCCGTCCACCTCGCGGTCTACGACACCTACGCCGACTGGGAAACCGGCCACACCACCGCGCACCTCACCCAGCGCGGCCACGTCGTGCGCACGGTCGGCCCCGACGCCGCACAGACGGTCACCACCATGGGCGGCGTACGCATCCAGCCCGATCTGGCCCTGGCCGACCTGCGGCCGGAGGACTCCTCCCTGCTGATCCTCACGGGCGCGTCCCTGTGGGACACCGGCGACGAGCTGACCCCGTTCGCGGCGAAGGCGCGGGAGTTCCTGGCCGCCGGGGTGCCGGTCGCGGCGATCTGCGGAGCCACCGCCGGCCTCGCCCGCGAAGGACTGCTGGACGGCCGGACCCACACCAGCGCCGCCTCCTTCTACCTGGCGGAGCAGCCGGGCTACGGGGGCGCCTCGACTTACGTGGAGGCCGACGCGGTGACCGACGGCGACCTGATCACGGCGGGGCCGACGGAGCCCGTGGCCTTCGCCCGCGAGGTCTTCGCCCGGCTGGACGTCTACAAGCCGGACGTCCTGGACGCCTGGTACGGGCTCTTCCACGACTCGGACCCGGCCGCTTACCCGGTCCTGATGGCTGCATCGGCGGCGGGCGATGCCTGAGACGACGCACGAACCGCTGCCCCTCGGGGCCGACCGGACCCGGCAGGACCTGCTGAGCCGCACCGCGCTCGGGGTGTTCCGGCTGAACGGCCAGTTCCTCGCCATCTCGGAAGAGCTGGCCAAGCCGGCCGGGCTGACGGCCGCCTGGTGGCAGGTACTGGGCGCGGTGCTGCGGGAGCCGCTGCCGGTCGCGGGCATCGCCCGGAGCATGGGCATCACCCGGCAGAGCGTCCAGCGCATCGCGGACCTGCTCGTGGCCAAGGGCCTGGCCGAATACGCCCCGAACCCCGCCCACCGCCGGGCGAAGCTGCTGCGGCCCACGCAGGAGGGGCTCGAAGCGGTGGACCGGATCGCCCCGGGTCACGCGGCCCTGGCGGCCCGCCTCGCGACGGAACTGGGCGACGCAGCCTTCGCGGAGACGGTCCGCGTCCTGGAACGCCTGGCCACGGCACTGGACGCGCTGGAGACCTCGGCGCCGGCCGGGTCGGCGGCTTCGGCGGCTTCGGCGGCTTCGGCGGCTTCGGCGGCTTCGGCGGCTTCGGCGGCTTCGGCGGCTTCGGCGGCGGCCGTTCCGGCCGCACCGCCCGCCGGCATTCCCGGGCCCGCCGCGCCTGACACCCCCTAGCCGGGGGTGAGATGCGGACCCGGGCGCCCTCCGCGCCCCGAACCGGTGTTTGAGTAAGCTCGCCCTGGCCGCTACAGACCTGGGGGAGGTTCGCACATGGAACGACTGCGTCATGACGACCCACCGCGGACCGGGCCCTACGTCACCCTCGCCCGCCTCGATGCGGAGTCCGAACGGGCCGTCCCCGCACGCCGTTTCATCGCCCGCAGCGCCGACGGCGACCGCACGCTCCTCGTCTGCGTCCCCCGCCACGGTGCCGATCCCACCCGCTGGGCGGCCGAGGCGGAGGGCGCCCGCGCGCTCGCGGTCCCCGGGTTCCTGCCGGTCGCGGAGACCGGCCGCAGCGCGGACAACCTCCCCTGGTGCGCTACACCGTACGTCCCGGCCCTCCCCCTCACGGCCGCGCTGCAGGCCCACGGCGGACCACTGCCCGAGCCGGTCGTACGGGCGCTGGGCGCCGTCCTCGCCCAGGCTCTGGCCACCGCCCACGCACAAGGCGTGACGCACGCGGGCCTGTCCCCCGCGGCCGTACTGCTCACCGCCGCAGGACCGCGCCTGAGTTGCTACGGGGCGGTACGGGCCGCGGCCCCGGACGGCGAGCGGCGCAGCGGTCTGCCCGGCCTGGAGTCCGGCAGCCTCGCCCCGGAGCAGGCGGCCGGCGAACGGCCCGGCCCGCCGGGGGACATGTACGGCCTGGGGGCGGTGCTCGCCTGCGCGAGCACCGGCCACACCGTTCCCGAGCGCAACGAACTGCCGCCCTCCCTGCGTGATTTCGTCACGGCCTGCCTCTCCCGCGAACCCGCCAGGCGTCCGCAGGCGCACCAGGCCCACGCCCACCTCGCCCATCTCGCCCACGTCGCTCACCTCGCCGCCGCACCGTCGGCCGCGAGCACGGCGGCGCACCGGGCCACCGCCCTGGACCCCGCCACCGCGATCCCCCTGCCGGCCCAGGTGGTCGCCGCACTCGCCCGCCAGTCGGCGCACGTCCTCGCCGCCGAACTCCCGCCCCCCGCTGCCCCGGACCGAGACGGCTGATGTTCTCCCCCCTCACCCACGACGACCCGCACCGGCTCGGCACCTACCGCCTCATCGCCCGCCTGGGCAGCGGCGGCATGGGCACCGTCTACCTCGCCCGCTCCGCCGCGGGCCGCACGGTCGCGCTGAAGACGATGCACACCCGCCTCGCCGGCGACCCCGCCTTCCGCACCCGCTTCCGCCTGGAGGTGGATGCGGCCCGCGTCATCGGCCCCGTGCACGGCGCCCGGGTCTTCGACGCCGATCCGCACGCCGAAACCCCCTGGTTCGCCACCGAGTACGTGATCGGTCCGCCCCTCGACGCCGCCGTCACCCTCGCGGGCCCGCTGCCCGGGCCCGCGGTGCGCGCGCTGGGAGCCGGGCTGTGCGCGGCGCTGTCCCAGCTGCACGCCTCGGACGTCGTCCACCGCGACCTCAAACCCTCCAACATCGTGATCACGGCGGACGGTCCCAAGGTCATCGACTTCGGCATCGCCCGCGCCCTCGGCGACGACCGCCTCACCCGTACCGGTGCCGCCGCGGGCACGCCCGCCTTCATGTCCCCCGAGCAGGCCACCGGCCAGGAACACACCCCCGCGGGCGACGTCTTCGCCCTCGCCGGCGTCCTCACGTACGCCGCCACCGGCCACGGCCCCTTCGGCACGGGAGCGCCCGCCGACCTCCTCTACCGCGTCCGCTACGCCGACCCCGACCTGACGGGGGTCCCCGCGGACCTGATCCCGGCCTTGACCCGCTGCTTCGGCAAGGACCCCGCGGACCGCCCCACCACGAGCGCCCTCGGCGAGCTGCTCCGGGACGGGCAGGGACATTTCGCGGACCATCTCCCCGAGTCCCTGCTCGGCGAGATCGCCCGCCGCGCCGGAGGCGTCTGGCAGGCCCGGCCCCATCGCCTCCCGGCCCCGCCGCCGCAGGACACCCTCGCGGGCAACGCGCCGAACGGCGCCCCGCACTCCGCGCTCCCCGCGTCCACCGTGCCCGCCCCTTCCCTCCGGTCCGGCCCGTCCCGGCCGTCCGGCCCGTCCCGCCGCAAGCTCCTCACGCTCGGGGGAGGTTCCGTACTGGGAGTGGCGTCCGCCGGAGCCGGAACCTGGGCCTGGCTGGGGCGCCGGGACGGCGGCACGGACCCGAAGCCGCCGGCCGGCGCGCAGGGTCCCCGGTGGGACATGCTCTGGCAGACGCAGATCAGCTACGCCGATCCCCGCGTACCGCCCGCGCCGCTGGTCCTGGACGGACTGCTCGTCGTGGGCGAGTACGGCGTACAGGGTCTGGACCCCGCTACCGGCAAGCCGAAGTGGTCCGAGTCCGGCGCCTACTTCATGCGCCGGATGGCCACGGACGGCAAGCAGATCCATGCCCTCGGCTACACCCTCCAGGAGAGCGATCCGCTCACCGTTTCCGTCGTCGATCCGGCCAGCGGGAAGGTCAATCCTCCGTTCGCCGAGGTGGGGGACCTGAGGGCGAACCTCTACGGGACCCAGCTGCTCTGCTCCACGGGCGACGCCCTCTACCTCACAGGAGGCCGTGGGCCCCACAGCATGGACGGCTTCCTGAAGGAGCAGACGTGGTTCCTGCTGGGCCTCGACGCCCGCTCGGGCAGGAAGCTCTGGGAGGTGCCGCTCCCCGCCCGGCCGGACAAGTCCGGGCACCTGCACTTCCTGTCCGCCCGTGTCGTGGGTGACCATCTGGTGCTCGTCCAGCAGGCCGCGGACGGGGAACCTCGCCTTGTCGTGCGCGACGCCCGGACCGGCAAAGCCCGGTGGGAGCGGCCCCTCGACGGCAAACAGCCGGCGTTCAGCCGGGCACGTCCGGCCGTCGACAGCCGGCACGTGTACCCGTCGGCGGGGGGTCTCCTCGCGCTGTCCCTGGCCGACGGGAAGGAAACCTGGCGCTTCGGAAAGGAATCGCCGAGCACGCAGTACAGCCCGCCGGCCGTCAAGGACGGCGTGGTCCACGCGGTGCAGGAGGGCGGCGGCCTCGTCGCGGTCGACGCCGGGACCGGCGCGCTGCGGTGGGCGGAGAAGGGGCGTGCGGTGACGGCCGCGGACCTCGACGTCCCGCCCGTCGTCGGCATCCGGTACGTGTACGGCAAGGGCGCGTCCGGGCTGGTGGCGGCGGACGTCCGCACGGGCGTCGTGGCCCAGGCCGTCAAGGCCGCCGGGGCGACGTACTTCGCCCACGAATCCGCCCGCCGGCTCATCGCCCTGGGCGAGAACCACGCCGCCGCCTACCCCCTCGACTGAGCCCACAGAAAGCGTCGTCACAGGCCATGAAGCCCCTGGAATCCGGAGATCCGATCCGACTCGGTCCGTACCGCGTCCTCGCCGTGCTGGGCGAAGGAGGCATGGGCAAGGTCTACGTCGGTCAGGACGTCGAGGGCCGGGCGGCCGCCGTGAAGGTGCTGCACCCCCACCTCGCGCACGACCAGGACCTCGCACGGCGGTTCACCCGTGAGGCCCAGATGGCCCGGGCCGTCACCGGCGGGGCCGTGGCCCGCGTGCTGGACTCCCGGACCGAGGGCGGGCGGCCCTGGATCGCCACGGAGTTCCTCACCGGTCCGACGCTCGACGATGCCGTCCGCTCCCACGGGCCGCTCGACGAGCCGACGGTACGGGCCCTGGCGGCGACGCTGGCCCAGGCCCTTCGGGACATCCACGCCGCCGGCCTCGTCCACCGGGACCTGAAGCCCGCCAACATCGTGCTCACCGCGACGGGTCCCCGCGTCATCGACTTCGGCATCGCCCGTCCCGAACACGGGCTCACGCTCACGACCACCGGCCAGGCCCCGGTCACTCCCGGGTACGGCGCGCCCGAGCAAGCCCTCGGCCGGCGCGTCGGTCCGCCCGCGGACGTCTTCTCCCTGGGCGCCGTGCTGGTGTACGCGGCGAGCGGGCGACCCGCGTACGAGGGTGCGCACGTCGCCGCCGTGCAGTACGAGGTCGTCCACGGCGAGCCGCGGCTGGACGGCGTACCGTCCGCGCTCCAGCCGCTGATCCGGCCGTGTCTGGCGAAGGATCCGGCGGCGCGGCCCCTTCCCGAACAGATCGTGCAGTTCTCGGCGCCGCCTCGGGACGCCGAGCGTCTGTGGCGGGCGGGCCCGATCGCACAGGACATCACGACCCGCGAGCACAGCCTGCACCGCCTCACCACCGTGGTGTCGGGGGCGCTGCCGGGGACCGGCGGGGACGTGGTGCCGGGGACCGGCGGGGGCCCGGTCGCACCGCGCCCGGTCTCCCGCCGCCTTCTGCTGACCGGCCTGGCGGTCGGCGGGGCCGTGGTCGCCGTCGGCAGCACCGCGGCCATATGGAACTGGACGGCGGACCGCATCCGGCGCGACCCCTTCAACATCCCGGCGGCCGTGCGGACGCCGGAGGCCCGTGTCCTGAACGCGGGGAAGGGCGACTACGTCCTCGGCCAGACTCCCGAACCGCTCTGGAGCGTCCCCTCGGCCCTCGCCGACGACTCGCCCGCGCCCCTGCCCGTACGCGACGTCGTCATCGCCGGGGACGCGAAGGGCGGTATCGCCGCGCGCAGCGTCGTGGACGGCAGTCCGCGCTGGTCGGCGCCGGAGGTCGTGGCGGCGAACCGGTACCTGTCGCTCTCCGACCGGCTGGTCGTCGCCACCGACCGCAACGGCGCCCTCGTGACCTTCGTCGCCTCGACGGGCGAGCCCAAGTGGACGTCCGCCGCGGAGGCCGCGTCCCTCCTCGCGGCCGACGACGATGCGGTGTACGTGATCACCAAGGACGGCCGGGTGCGCAGCATCGGCCGGTCCGACGCCAAGATCCGCTGGACCGTCCGGGCCGGCGCGGACCTCGGTACGAAGGCCGCGACGCGCGGCTTGGTGGCCCAGGGCCGACTGGTCCTCACCACGCCGGACGGACACGTCATCGCCCTCGGCACGGCCGACGGCCGCAAGGCGTGGGAACGGCGCGACCGCTCGGCCGACGGCCGGGCCAAGCTGGCCCTGTCGGGGCGCACCCTCTGCGAGGCCGGGAACCACCTCTGTGCGGTCGACATCGTCGACGGGGAGGAAATCTGGGCGACGCAGAACCTCGAACCGAAGAACAGCACCACGGTCTTCTGGGGTCCCCCGACCGTCCACGGCACGGACGTGTACGCGTCCATCCTCCGCAACCCGCTCCGCATCGGCCTCAAGGACGGGAAGCCGGCCGACTGGGCGTACAACTCCCTCCTGGAGTGCGATCCGCCCAGCCCGCTCGTCGTCCAGGGAAGCGGGCTCTGGTCGGTCACGGTCAACCGGACCCAAGCGGGGATCAACGTCGTCGACGTCTCCCCCGACAACCGGACGCCGTGGGTGTTCCCCATCATCAAGAACCCCGACCGCTACTGGATCCAGGGCGACGGGAACCGCGTGTTCCTGCTGGACGGCACGACGCTCGGCGCCCTGCCCGTGTTCTGAGAACGCCCGCGGCGGATGATCGCGTCGATTGTGGCGAAGTCAATAAGCCTGCAGGCAAAGCTTGTTACGTATAACGGGGCTGCCGGACACTGCGGCACATGGAGCCGTTGAAGGTAGTGGCACAACTGTGGGAGCGGATCGAGGCACGCGACTGGGACGGCGTGGCGGGGCTCATCGCCGAGGACGCCGTCATCGAATGGCCCGTGAGCGGTGAGCGCATCGTGGGCCGCGCCAACTTCATAGCCGTCAACAGCGACGACGGCTATCCGGACGAGAGATCCGTGGAACTGCTGCGGATCCTGGCGGACGGGAACCTGGTGGTCACCGAGGTGGAGATACCCCAGGACCACGTCGTCTACCGGGCCGTCTCCCTGTGGACCGTGCGGGACGGGCAGGTCGTGGGGGCGAGGGAGTACTGGACCAGTCCGGGCCAGGACCCGGCGCCCCGCTGGCGGGCGGGCTACGTCGAGCCCCTGGTGGCAGACTGAGCCGCGTGCTCACCGCTCTTCTCGGCGCGACCGGCGTCCTGGCGCTCCTCACCCTCGTTCCCGGCCCGGACATGGCGATCGTCACGAAACGGGCCGTCACCCGGGGGCGCGGCGACGGCCTGCGCACCGTCGCCGGGATCGCCGTCGGGTTGCTGATCTGGGGCGCCCTCACCGTGGCGGGGCTCGCGGCGCTGCTCGCCGCCTCGGCCGAGGTGTACCTGGTGGTGAAGCTCGCCGGGGCCGCATACCTGTGCTGGCTCGGCATCCGGTCGCTGCTGCGGCCGGGAGCGGAGCCGGTCGGCGAGCGGCCGGGAGCGGATGGCGCAGGGGCCTGGCGGACCGGCCTGGTCGCCAACGTCCTCAATCCCAAGATCGCCGTCTTCTACACGGGGCTGCTGCCCGCCCTCGCCCCGCCGGGCCTGCGGCCGGCGGCCGGCATGGCGCTGCTGGTCGTGCTGCACGTGCTGCTGACGGTGGTCTGGCTGGGGACGTACGTGTACGTCCTCTCGCGCGCCCGGCGGTTCTTCACGCGGCCGCGGGTCCGGCGGACCCTGGACCGGGTGACGGGGGTCGTCCTGATCGCCTTCGGGGTGCGGGTGGCGACGACGTGACGTCGTCACGTCGTGATGCGCCCTACCGCCGTCGCCTCTCTGTTCTGTCTCTCTGTCTCTCTGTCTCTGTCTCTGTGCCTCTCAGGTATCCCCCGTCATACCTGAGAGCTACGCGCGAACACAGCTCCCTGGCGTGACGCCGACCACGGACCCGGATTTCTAACTTCAGTAGCAGAGAAGAGCTTTGACGGCTCTTCCGGCAACCGAAGGAAGAGGCCATGACAACGGGGACGGGGACCGCGACGGCAACGGGTGCGGGGACGGCAACGGGCACGGCGACAGGCGCGGGGACGGGCGAGGCGCTCGGCGCGGGCAGGGCGGGGTCCGGCGGCGGCCGGGTCCGCCGCACGCTGCTGGCCGCTCTGGTCGCCGCAGCCGTTGTCGTCCCCATATCCGCCGCCGCCTCGCCGAACGTCCCGGCCCCCGCGCCCGTCGCGTTCGCCGAGGGCACCGCGCCCCAGAGCCGGTACGCCGCCAACCGCGCCGCCATCGCCGAGGCGATCCGCACCGCCGAGGATGCCGACCGCCCCGGCCGGGCAGCCAGGCTGCACGCCATGGAGGCGGCCGGAGCAGCGCAGTTCCTCGCCTTCGACGGCCGTGGGAAGGGCCGGGCGGTCGAGGTCTTCGGCGAGCTGGAGAGCGCCGACCGGGTCGCCGTCCTGGTGCCCGGGTCCGACACCACCCTGGACACCTACGCGAGGTTCCGTGCCGGGGCCGTCTCCCTCCAGCAGCGCCTGCAGGCCGAGCATCCGCGCTCCGCCGTGGTCGCCTGGCTCGGGTACGACACCCCCGGCACGGTGAGCACCACGGTTCTGGGCGCCGGCCGGGCCGACGAGGCCGCTGCCGAACTGGCCCCCTTCCTGGACCGGTTGCGGGACATGTCGGCGCCCGGCGCCAAGCTCTCGCTCCTCTGCCACTCCTACGGTTCCGTGGTCTGCGCCCGGACCGGGACCGGACCCGCGGTCGGCGACATGGCGCTGTTCGGCAGCCCGGGCACGGGGGCCGGATCCGCCCGGGAGCTGCCGACCGGCGCCCGGGTCTGGGCGGGCCGGGGCAGCGACGACTGGATCGGCAACGTCCCGCACGTCCGGCTCGGCGGAATCGGTTTCGGCACCGACCCGGTCGACCCGGCCTTCGGCGCACGGGCCTTCGCCGCCGGCGCCGTCGGGCACAGCGACTACCTCAAGCCGGGCACCGCGTCCCTCGACAGCCTGGCCGCCATCGTCCTCGGCACCACCGCTCCCGGCCCGGAGGCAGACCATGCGTAAGTTCCGCGCCCGTTGGTCCGCCCTTGCGGTGGGCATCGATGCGGCCACCCCGGCCGACCGTGACCGGACCGTGGACGCCCTTCGGGCCTTCGCGATCCTCGGCGTGGTCCTCGGCCACTGGCTGGTCACCGCCCTGACCGCCCACGACGGCGGTCTGAGCACCACCAGCCCGCTGGCCCACATGCCGTGGCTGGCCCCGGTCTCCTGGGTGTTCCAGACGCTGTCCGTCTTCTTCCTGGTCGGCGGCCATCTCGCCGCCCACGGGTACGAGTCGGCGCGCGGGCGCGGGGTCCCGTACGGCACCTGGCTCGGGCAGCGGCTGGGGCGTCTGTTCCGTCCGGTCGCCGCGGTGCTCGTCCTCTGGGCGGTCGTGGCGGGCGCGATGCTGATCGGCGGGGCGGAGTTCGACACCGTCCGTTCGCTGGTCAGGCTGGTGCTGTCGCCGCTGTGGTTCCTGCTGGTGTTCGCCGCGCTCACCGCCGCCACCCCGCTCGTGGCCCGGCTCAGCCCGCTGTGGCCGCTGGCCGTGGTGGCGGCCGTGGACGTGTGGCGCTTCGGGCTGGAGGGGCCTGAGTGGATCGGCTGGGTCAATGTGGCCGCCGGCTGGCTCGTCCCCTTCACCCTGGGCGCCGCCTGGTCCCGAGGGGCCTTCGCCCGGCGCGAGCCGGCGCTGCTCCTGCTCGGTGCGGGTGTCGTGGCCACGGCCGCGCTGGTCCTCTGGGGCGGGTACCCGGCCTCCATGGTGGGTGTCCCCGGGGCCGCGGTATCGAATCTGAACCCGCCGACGCTGGCGGCGGCCGCCTTCGGGCTGGCCCAGTGCGGGCTGGCCCTGCTGGTGCGCGAGCCGCTGGCGCGGGCCATGCGACGGCCGAGGACCTGGGCGAAGGTGGCCCTGCTGAACCTCTCCGCCATGACCGTCTTCCTGTGGCACCAGACCGCGATGATGGCCGTCACCGCCCTCGGGCTGCTGGTCTCGGCCGACCTGCCCGGGCTGCACACGGTGCCAGACTCGATGGGCTGGATAGCGGCCCGGCTGCTGTGGCTGCCGGTGTTCGCCGCCGCGCTGATGCTCTGCTGGGCCGCGTTCCGTAACCACGAACAGGCCCGGCGGGCCCGGCCCTCGGCCGTCAGGGCCCGGGGCGGCCGCAGTTCGGGCGCCCCACGCCCTGCCGTCAAGAGGATCACCCATGCCTAGGGTGGCCGTTGTGAACGAGCAGCGCGCACCCCTGGCCCCGGCCCGACCCTCCGTACCCGCGAACGACAGCGTCCCGCACCGGCCGCTGGTCCAGGAGCTCTTCACCGTGCGCCAGGATCCCCTTCCGAAGATGACGAGGCCGCGATGGCTGGGCATTCTGCCGCACGTACTGGTCGCCTACGCGGCGGTGTTCTTCGGCTTCCTGACCACTGAGCAGCTCCAGGACCACTACGACGTCACGGGCGGCCCGCCCCTGGTCCTCGCTCTCCTGACCGGGGCGTCCATCGTCCTCGCGATGTTCCGCCCGATCGCCAGCTGGTGGCTCGGTCTGATCACCGCGGGCCTGACCGCCTGGGAGATCCACGCCAACGTCGGGCAGGGCCAGACCTGGCCCTGGACGCCGGGCGGGATATTCGCGTTCGCCCCGGTGCTGCTGCTGGTCGCCCTGCGGGTGCCGCCCCGGGTGACCATATGGGTCGTCGGCCTCTCGCTCGCCCTCACCGGAGCGGCCGAGCTCACCTTCCATCCGGCGGGGAGCCAGATCGCCTCCCTGGGCGCCAGCCTCCTCTTCGGCTTCGTGGGTGTCCTCGGATACGCGCTGCGGGCGCTCAGGCTGGCCCGCGGCGAGCTCGTCGAGCAGGAGACCCTCACCGAGGAGGAGCGGGCCCGGCGCACGCTGCTGGAGGAGCGCAGCCGGATCGCCCGCGAACTGCACGACGTCGTCGCCCACCACATGTCGGTGATCTCCATCCAGGCGCAGGTCGCCCCGCACCTCGTGGAGAACCCGTCCGAGGAGCTCAAGGAGAATCTGGCCGGCATCAGGGAGAACGCGCTGGAGGCACTGACGGAGCTGCGGCGGGTGCTGGGCGTGCTGCGCTCCGAGCAGCCCGACGATCCCGCGACCCGGCAGCATCCGCAGCCCACCCTCGGCGAGCTGGACGACCTCGTGGACAACGTGCGGGGGGCCGGGCTCGATGTCACGACCGAGATCGCGGGGATACAGCGGCCGCTGACCCCGGGCGTGGAGCTCACCGCGTACCGGATCGTGCAGGAGGCGCTGAGCAACTGTCTGCGCCATGCGCCCGGTTCACGGGTGGAGGTGGGCATCGCGTACGGGCCGCGCGAGCTGCACCTGTGCATCGCGAACACCGCGCCGACCCGGCCGGCCCCGCCGTCGCCCGGAGCGGGGCACGGGCTGCTGGGGATGCGGGAGCGGGCAGGCATGCTGGGGGGTGAGCTGGCCGCAGGCCCTCGCCCCGACGGGGGGTACGAGGTGAGCGCCGTACTCCCGATGGATCCGCAGGACCTCCCCGCGGTCCCCGACCCCGAGACGAAGAGGGCCTCATGAGCACCCCGATCAAGGTGATGATCGCCGACGACCAGATGATGGTGCGGCAGGGCTTCACCGTGCTTCTCAACGCGCAGCCCGACATAGAGGTCGTGGGGCAGGCGGTGGACGGGGCCGATGCGGTGACCAAGGTCGCCGAGCTGGACCCGGACGTGGTGCTGATGGACATCCGCATGCCGGGGATGGGCGGAATCGAGGCCACGTCCGTGATCACGGGCGTTCCGGACGCCGCGGTGAAGGTGCTGGTGCTGACCACTTTCGATCTCGACGAGTACGTGTACGAGGCGCTGCGGGCCGGGGCCTCGGGGTTCCTGCTCAAGGACGCGTCGGCCGACCAGCTCGCCGAGGCGGTGCGGGTGGTGGCGGCCGGCGAGGCGCTGCTCTCGCCGAACATCACGAAGCGGCTGATCACGGAGTTCTCCCGGCTGGGGGCGCCGCGTGCGCCGTCGCGTGCCCGGATCGAGGCACTGACCGAGCGGGAGACCGAGGTGCTGTCGCTGATCGCTCAGGGACTGTCCAATGCCGAGATCTCGGAGCACCTGGTGCTGGCCGAGCAGACGGTGAAGACGCATGTGAGCCGGATCCTGGTGAAGCTGGGCCTGCGGGACCGCACGCAGGCGGCGGTGTTCGCCTACGAGACGGGCCTGATCCGCCCGACGGGCTACTGAGGAGACCGCGTAGTACTTGAGAGGGACCCCGGGAAATCCCCATCGGCGGCGACGCGGACCAGGGCGGTACGGACCTACGGTGGTGTGCATGACCGAGACGACCACCGGGGGGACATCCCGGGCACCTGAGTTCCGACTGGCATCTGAGGTGATCGCGACCCTGCGCCGGGATCTCGTCACCGATGCCTTCGCCTACCGGCCGCTGCCGCCGGCGGAGACCTCCGGGCGCTTCGTGCGCCGGCTTCCCGGGGTGCTGCGCCGGTATGCGCCGTGGCGGCGGCATGCGGCGGTGGGGGTCCTGGCCTTCCTCGTCGCGCTGATCGCCCTCAACACGCAGTCGGCCGCCTGGGGCGACATGGGGCCGATCGCCATGGCGATGCTGGCCGCGGCCCCGGTCCTGATAACGCTGGTGCGGCCGGTCGGTGCGTGGTGGGCGGCCATCGCGATGACGGTGGTGACGGCCGGCCTCGGCAATGGCTACAACTGGCCCTGGACCGATGGCAGCTTCTGCTCGTACGTCGTGGTCATGTTCCTCGTCACGCTGCGGACCGGGACCCGGGTGGCGGCTTGGATGTGGACGCTCACCCTCGTGCTGGGAACCGCGATCTCCGTACTGATCAAGAACCACTGGGGATCGAACCTGCCGGAGATGGCACTGGTCTCGGCCTTCGCCCTGGTGATCGCCGGCAGCATCCAGATACGCCGGCACGCGAAGGCGGAGGTGAGCGCCCAGCAGGAGGTCACGGCCGTCGAGCGGGACAAGCGGACGCTGCTGGAGGAGCGGACCACGATCGCGCGGGAGTTGCACGACGTGGTGGCCCACCACATGTCGGTGGTGGCGATCCAGGCCGAGGCTGCGCCGTACCGGGTGAAGAACCCGCCGCCGGAGCTGGAGGCGGCATTCGTCACCATCCGGGAGAACGCGGTGGCGGCGCTGACGGAGCTGCGGCGGGTGCTGGGTGTGGTGCGCTCCGCGGACTATGAGGCCCCGGACGCCCCGCAGCCCACGCTGGCCTCGCTGGACGGGCTGCTGGCCAATGTGCGGGAGGCCGGGCTGAGCGTGGAGAAGACGATCACGGGCGCGGTGCGGGAGCTTCCGCAGGGCGTGGAGCTGTCGGCGTACCGGATCATCCAGGAGGCCCTGAGCAACACCCTGCGGCACGCGCCCGGCGCGGCGGCCGGGGTGGAGGTCTCCTACGTCCTGGGCGGCATCGGGATACGGATCGTCAATGATCCGGCGACCGGGGACGCGCGGCCCTCACCCGGGGCCGGGCACGGGATCACCGGGATGCGGGAGCGGGTGGCCATGCTGGAGGGGGAGATGACGGCCGGCCGGACGCCTTCGGGCGGGTACGAGGTGGCGGTGTTCATACCGGTGCGCCACCGCGCGGAGCTGGGGGCGGAGCCACGGGAGGAGACGGCATGACGATCAGGGTATTGATCGTCGACGACCAGATGATGGTGCGCGAGGGCTTCTCCGTCCTGTTGAACGCGATGGACGGAATCGAGGTCGTCGGCGAGGCCGTCGACGGCCGGGAGGCCATCGCGCAGGTGGCGGCGCTGCGGCCGGACGTGGTGCTGATGGACATCCGGATGCCGCTGATGAACGGGCTGGAGGCCACGCGGGAGATCGTGGCCGCGGACACGGACGCGAAGGTGCTGGTCCTGACGACCTTCGACCTCGACGAGTACGTGTACCAGGCGCTGCGGGCCGGGGCCTCCGGGTTCCTCCTCAAGGACGCGTCGGCCCGTCAGCTGGCGGACGGGGTGCGGGTGGTGGCGGCCGGGGAGGCACTGCTCGCGCCCTCGGTGACCAAGCGGCTGATCGTGGAGTTCTCGAAGATCTCCGAGGCCCGCAGGTTCACGGACGCGGGGGGCGTCGGGGGCGCGGGGGAGCTCACGGAGCGGGAGACGGAGGTGCTGGTGCTGATCGCGCAGGGGTTGTCCAATGCGGAGATAGCCGACCGGCTGGTCGTCGCCGAATCCACCATCAAGACCCACGTCAGCCGGATCCTGGTGAAGCTGGGCCTGCGGGACCGGACCCAGGCGGCGGTGTACGCGTACGAGACCCGCCTGGTGACTCCCTCCTGATCGGCGGGGCCGCCCCTTAGGGTGCGGGGATGGGCTTTGATCCGTGGGATGCCGCGTTCGTCGCCGATCCGTATCCGGCGTACCGGGAGTTGCGGGAGCAGGGGCGGGCCGTGTGGTGGGAGGCCACCGGGCAGTGGCTGGTGCCGCATTACGCCGATGTGAGTGCGCTGCTGCGGGACCGGAGGCTGGGGCGGACCTACCTCCACCGGTTCTCGCACGAGGAGTTCGGCCGCGAGGCGCCGCCGCCGGAGCACGAGCCGTTCCACGTGCTCAACGGCAACGGCCTGCTGGATCTGGAGGATCCCGCGCACGCCCGGGTGCGCAGGCTGGTGGCGAAGGCCTTCACCCCCCGGACGGTGGAGCGGCTCGTGCCCGCCGTGCAGCGGCTGGCCGGGGAGCTGGTGGGGCGGCTGCGCGCGGACGGGGGCGGGGACCTGCTCACCGTCGTCGCCGAGCCGCTGCCGGTGGCGGTGATCGCGGAGCTGCTGGGCGTGCCCGAGGCGGACCGGGGGCTGCTGCGGCCCTGGTCGGCGGACATCTGCGGGATGTTCGAGCTCCGGCCGGACGAGGAGACGGCGCGGCGCGCCGTGCGGGCGAGCGTGGAGTTCAGCGCGTACCTGCGCCGGCTGATCGCCGAGCGGCGCACCCGCCCCGGCGAGGATTTGATCTCCGGGCTGATCGCCGCCCACGATGAGGAGGGGCGGCTCAGCGAGCAGGAGATGATCTCCACCTGTGTGCTCCTGCTGAACGCCGGGCACGAGGCCACGGTCAACACGACCGTCAACGGCTGGTGGGCGCTGTTCCGCAATCCCGAGCAGCTCGCCGCGCTCCGTGCGGGCCACGGACCCGAAAAGTTGTCCACAGCTGTGGATGAACTCATGCGGTACGACACTCCCCTCCAGATGTTCGAGCGCTGGGTGCTCGACGACATCCGGATCGGGGACACCCTCGTCCCCCGCGGAGCCGAGGTCGCGCTGCTCTTCGGGTCCGCGAACCGGGATCCCGCGCGCTTCGGCGACCCCGACGCGCTGGACCTCGTACGGGCCGACAATCCGCACCTGACCTTCGGGGCCGGGATCCACTACTGCCTCGGGGCGCCGCTGGCGCGGCGGGAGCTGGAGGCCTCGTTCGGGGCGCTGCTGGCGGACGGAGTCCCGCCACTGCGG
>NZ_JBSGXU010000109.1:0-28466 GCF_053610205.1 Streptomyces sp. NPDC054932
GTCTGGGGCCTGATCAACCAGGGCCGGTCACGTCAGGAGGTCTGCCGGTCGGCCTGGCATCCGGCGAGAGCTCGGAAGGCCTTGTGCTCTGGTCCATGCCGCAGAGAAGCCATGTCCCCATGATCTCGCGTCGACGAGCGGGGCGCCGAGCACGAGCCCAGACTGGAAACGGGTACGGACGTGCATATGAGGAGGCAGCCATGACCACCGCGCGGGACATCATGCACAGCGGTGCCACCTGCGTACAGGAGACCGAGACGCTCATGGACGCGGCCCGGCGGATGAGCGAACTGGACGTCGGCGCACTGCCGATCTGCGGGCCCGACGACCGTCTGCACGGCATCATCACCGACCGTGACATCGTGCTGAAGTGTCTGGCCAAGGGCAAGGACCCGCACCACATGACAGCCGGACAGCTGGCGCAGGGCAGGCCCATCACGGTCGACGCGGGCGCTGACACGAGCCAGGTGCTGCAGACGATGCAGGATCACCGGATCCGGCGTGTCCCGGTGATCGCCGACCACCGCCTCGTCGGCATGATCAGTGAGGCCGATCTCGCCAGGCACCTGTCCGAGGAGCAGGTGGGTCACTTCGTCGAGACGATCTGCGCGGAGCGGTGAGCCGCACCAGAATGCATGTGGGCGTCGCTATTCGTGCGCGATGACGGCGACGGGCGCCCTGGCGTGGTGGAGGACCGCATGGGTGACCGGTCCGATGTGCGCGCCGATTGAGCTCCGCCGGATGCGGCGGCCCACGACGATGAGCCCCGCCTCTGCGCCCATCCTGATGAGTTCCGTGGCGGCGTGTCCGAGGCTCGCGCGAGCGATGACGCCGACATCCGGGTACTTGTCCCGCCAAGGCGCCAGGACATCGTGCAGAGAGGCCTCCGCGCTCATTTCGAGCTGGGCGTGGACTCTCGGATCGTACGCCGCGCCGTACCCCACCAGGGGAGGCAGCGACCAGCTGTGCAGGACGTGGAGGGCGCATGCCCGCCGCCGCGCCTCCTCGAAGGCGAAGGCGAGCAGGGCATCACACGGTCGGCTGATGTCAACGCCCACCAGCAGCTCACGGGCCGCGTGCCGGCCGTCGGGGTGTGGCACCGCGTCCTCGCTCGCCCGCACCATGACCACGGGCCGTACAGTCGCCTGGATGACCGCCATGCCGACGGAACCGAGGACGAAGCCCGTGACGGTGCCCAGTCCCCGAGAGCCCAGGACGATCATGTTCGCGCCGGCTGCGACGCCGGCGAGCTCGGCGGCCGGTCTGCCGTCGATCGATCGGATGCCGACCTCCAGTTCGGGGTGGCTCGCGCGCAGTTCGTCGGCGGTCTCGTTCAGCAGCGCCTGGGCCCAGTGACGGCGCACATCGCTGGTCGGCATCGGGAGGTCGCGGGGAGATGACCATTCCTCGGCGTGGACGAGGTGGAGTGGCACGCCGCGCAGCAGGCCCTCTCGCGCCGCCCAGCGGGCGGCCGCGAGGCTTTCCGCGGATCCGTCGAGACCGGCGACGATTCGATCGTTCATGATGGCTTCTCCCGGCAGGGTCCCGCATGGGTCGGGGAGTTGGTCGTCGCACGTGCCGAGGCTGCACGGAGGCTTCTTCAGACTGAGTTCGTGTCGTCGATGGCGTATCCGAGATGCTGGGTTACGGAGACGACGCCGTCGACGGTCCGGCAGAGGCGTTCGATGAGGGGGATGAGGCTCCTGAAGTCGACGGTTCCGTGCAGTTCGACCCGGCCGTCGGTGACGGCCACGGTGATGGCCGAGGGGCTCTGACGTACGCCGAGTTCGAGGACGTCACCCATGATCTCGTGACGGATGTCCTCGTCCGCCCGGAGGAAGATCCGCAGCAGGTCCCGACGGCTGACGATTCCGATCAGTACGTCCGAGTCGTCCACGACCAGGAGCCGCTTGACTCCTTGTGCTTCCATCAACCTGGCGGCTTCGGCGACGGTCCAGTCGGGTCTGGCGCACACAGGGGGCGAGGACATCAGCTCCTCGGCGCGCGTACCCGCGGCCTTGTCCTCCTGCCAGGCCTCCCGCTCGGGAAGTGACCGGAAGTAGTCGCTTTGGCCGGCGGACTTCGGCAGCAGATCCCGTTCCGAGATCACGCCGAGCGGCCGGCCGGCAGAGTCGACGACCGGCACGGCTGACACCTTGTGCTCCGTCAGGGTGCGGGCGATCTCCTTGAACGGAGCGTTGCTGGGGACGGTGACGACCTCGCGGGTCATCAGCTCGCGGACTTCCCGATGCTTCATGCTCTTCTCCTACCGCTCGGTGGGCGTTCGGGCGCCGACCGACACGTCGTCCTGCGCGTAGTCGAGCTGGTTGACCACGTCGACGACGCCGTCGACGCTCTGGCACAGGCGCAGCACGATGGGGACCAGGCTGCGTCGGCCGACGGTCCCGCTGAGGGTCACCAGCCCGTCGGTGACGTCGACGGTCAACGACGAGGGGCTGAGGCCGAGGGTGTGGGTCACCACGTCTTCGAGGATTTCCTCCTGGATCGCGTGGTCCCGGCGAAGGAAGAGCTGAAGCAGGTCGCCACGGCTCAGGATGCCGATCAGTCGGCCGGCGGCGTCCACCACGGGCAGTCTCTTGACCTGGCGCCCCCGCATGACTCGCGCCGCGCGGACGACGCTCCATTCGGTCCGGGCTGTGATAGCGGGGCTGGTCATGAGATCGGCGGCCGTGTTCGTGCCGCTGCCGGAGCTGCGCTTGCGGAGCAGGTCGGCTTCGGAGACGACGCCCACGGGACGCTCGGCCTCGTCCACCACGGGCACGGCGGAGATGTCGAACTCCTTGAGGAGCCTGGCGATTTCCTTGAACGGGGTGCCCCGCTGGACGCTGACGGCTGTCGGGGTCATCAGGTCGGCGACGCTGCGGTGCCTCATCGTCGGCCTCCTTCACGTGCGGACTTCGGTGTCGAGGCGCACGGCCGTGACGTCCACGACGCCCGGTACGGTGCGTGCGACACGCACCAGCACGTCCTTCAGGGCCGGGTCGGGAAGGGAGCCGTCCAGGTGCACGATGCCGTCGGCCACGTGGACCTGCACCATGGCGGATCCGGCGGGGATGAGCTCGGCCATGATCAGTTCGCGCAGCTCCTCGGCGATGTCGGCGTCGGGGCGGAGATAGATCTTGAGGAGGTCGCCCCGGCTGACGACGCCGATCAGGCGGCCGTCGCCGTCGACGACGGGGAGCCGCTTGAGGTGGCCGCGGGCCATCAGGCGGGCGGCGCCGGGGATGGTGGCGTCCTTGGTCACGGTGACCGCCGGTACGGTCATCAGCTGCCCGGCGGTGACTGCGCGGGACTCGTCCGCACCCTGGGCCTTGAGCAGCAGATCCGCTTCGGACACCACGCCGGCGACCCGTCCTTCCTCCGACAGGACGGGCAGGGCGCTGATCCGCCACTGCCGCATGGCCTCCACGACTTCCTTGAACGGTGTTCTGCGGTCGACGGAGATGACGGCATGCGTCATCACGTCCTCGACGGTGCGAAGCTGCTTCATGATGCCTCCAGAACGGCGTCCCGATACGTCCGAGCGTGGACACCCGTGCCCGTCGGCGGTAGGGCCGTCAGGGGTTCACTTCGGGCTGATCGGCCCTGTTGTCCAGGTGTCGGGCGTGCTTTTATGAAATTGACGGAAAGAGTCCCTGAGAGGGTGCGGAGAAGCGGCTGGTGGCCGTGCACCGCACGATCGGGATCCGCGAGAAGCGGGCGGGCTCTTTCCGCCCTTTGTCGCGAGGGTTCAATGCAGGGCATCGTGAGGGTCGGCAACCGGAGACAGGTCGTCGACCGCGTAACCAAGGGATTGGTCCACGCTGACGACCCCGTCGACCGACCGGCACAGTCGTTCGACAACCGGAATGGTCGACCGCTCCTCAACCCGGCCGCTCAACGAGACGACCCCTTCGCTTACGGTCACCGCAACGCCTCCCGGGGTCATCCTGAGGGTCCGGCCCAGGACGTCGTCGACGATCTCGTCGCGGATGGCGTCATCGTTGCGGAGCATGGGGCGCAGCAGGTCGGTGCGGCTGACGATGCCCACCAGGGTTCCGGTCTCGTCGACCACCGGCAGGCGCTTGACGCCTCGCTCGTGCAGGAAGCGGGCCGTCTCGACGATGCCCCACTCCGGCCGGGCGGTCAGGACGGGAGTGGACATCAGATCGCCGGCGGTCCGGGCGCCCATGGAGGCACGGTCCATGGACGACGTGGTGTGCATAGGGTCGCGTCCTTCGGTGTCGGGCAGCCCGGCCTGCCTGCGGAGCAGGTCGGCTTCGGAGACGATGCCGATCGGGTGGCGACGGGTGTCCACGACGGGCAGGGCCGAGACCCCGTTGTCGTTGAGGCTCCGGGCGACCGTTTTGAGTGATGCTTCGGGGCTCGCCGTGGCCACGTTCCGGGTCATGACGTCTGCGACAGTGCGGTGAGACACGGTCCGATCTCCTTGTGAATGGGGCCGTCAGCCGTGAGCGATGACTGCGACGGGCGCAGCGGCGTGGTGCAGGACCGCATGAGCCACGGACCCCAGATGCACGCCCAGAGGTGAGCGGCGCAGGCGGCGACCCACGACGATCAGGTCCGCGCTTGCCGCGGCCCGGACGAGCTGCACGGGTGCGGGCCCCTCGAACGCCTCGTGGGTGGCGCTCACGGACGGGAACTTGTGCCGCCACGGCATCAGCATCTCGTCGAGCATCACGGTGATGGTCCGGCCGATCTCCCGCTCGTTCTCCGGGTCGAAGAAGGGCGCGTACTGGTACATGGACGGCATCTTCCAGCCGTGGATCGCACGCAGGGCGCAGCCGCGACGGTCGGCCTCCTCGAAAGCGAAGGCCAGTACCTTGTCCGCTGCCTCGTGGATGTCGACGCCCAGGACGATTTGCCCGTAGCGGGTGGGCTGGGCCGCCTCGGGCGCGTCCGACACGCGGACGAGCACCACCGGCGTCTCGGTGGCCACGAGTGTCGACAAACTCACCGAGCCGATGAGGAATCCCACCAGGCCTCCCACCCCGCGGGAGCCGAGTACGAGCAGCCCGGCGTCGGCCGCCTCTGCGGCCAGGGCTGCCGCCGGCCTGCCGGAAAGGCATCTGGTCGAGACCTCCAGCCCGGGATGCCGACGTCGCACGTCCTCCGCCGCATCGGTGAGCGCCTCGTCGGCCCAACGGTCGGCCGCTTCGCGGCCCGGCGCCGGTACCGAGGGGCTGATCAGCCAGTCGACAGCGTGGACGAGCCTCAGCGGCACTTCCCGCAGGACCGCTTCCCGGGCGCCCCAACGGGCCGCGGCCCGGCTCTCGGGAGAGCCGTCGACGCCGACGGTCACATGGTGCTTCATGGCGAGACCTCCTTGGGTGCCGCAGGACCGTGGCCCTCTTCCAGCGTCACCTGCGGCGCGGCGACCGAGGAGGGGCCGAGTGGCCCCATGTGGGACCGAACAGCCCCCGCTACTCCACGGAGGAGCGTGAGGCGACGTAGTCGGCGCAGCCGTCCAGGGTGTTCAACGCCGGATAGTCGGTCTCGGGCAGGGCGAGACCGGTGCGCTCGCTCAGCGCCTCGATGAAGTTGAGGAAGTCGAGCGAGTCCATCTCCAGGCGTTCCCGGAAGTTCTCGTCCCGCGAGAGAGCGGCCGCGTCGGCGCCGGGAACCACGCCTGTCAGAACATCCTTGATCAGCACGAGGGCCTCGTCACGGTTCACAGTTCCTCCGGTCGTTGGAGCAGACGGTCGATGGACGTCAGGAAACGCGCCCCGGTCGCACCGTCGCTCGCACGGTGGTCGGCGGAGAGCGTGGCAGTGACGGTCGGGTGCACCGTGAGCATCCCGTTCACGGCTACCGGCTGCTCGATGACACGCCCCAGACCGACGAGCGCGACCTGCGGCGGATAGATCACCCCGAAGACCGCCTCCACCCCCTGATCACCGAGGTTGGTCACGGTCAGCGTCGGGTCGGCGGTCTCCGAGGCCCGCAGTCGGCCGCCACGCGCCCGCGAGACCAGTCCCTTCAGCGTTGCCATGAGCTCCGGCAGCGGCATCGTGTCGGCGTCGGTCAGCGCCGGCGCGACAAGGCCGCCACCGCGCAGGGACACCGCGACACCGAGTCGCACGGTGTGCGAGGGGACGAACGCATCGTCCTTCCAGTAACCGTTCAGTTCCGGTACTTGGCGTGCCGCCAGGGCAACCGATTTGAGCAGCAGGGCCGCTGGCACGAGCCGTTCCGCCACGGGCCTGTCGGCATTCCGGTCGCGCATCCATGCCATCGCGACGGCCAGATCGATCTTCGTCGACAAGTAGTAGTGGGGGATCTCGCGGTTGGCGCGGCTCATCAGAGCCGCGATCGCCGCACGCGCCGGATACGCGGGCTCGGCCGTCGCCGAAGACGGGCGCGCCTGTGCGTGGCTTTCGACCGTACGGGCCGGAGGGCCCGCCGTGGCGGCCCGTACATCGTCGGCCCGGATCGTGCCGCCCTGTCCGGTTCCCCGCAGGGCGCTCAGGTCGATGCCCGACGACTGGGCCAGCCTGCGGGCGAGCGGCGAGGCCTTCACCCGATGTGGCCCGTCGGCCGGCGCGTGCTCCACGTCGGAACGGGTGATCCGACCGCCCTTGCCGGAACCGTGCACGGACGACAGGTCGATGCCCTTCCGCTCGGCCAAGTGCCTCACCAGGGGAGTGGACACGGTGTCCCCGCCCCCGGTTGTGGTGCGGCCCGGAGCGGCTTGCAGTTCGGAGGCCGGGGCCGTCGGCTGCTTCGCAGAGGGAGTGGCAGGGGCAGGGACGGCGGCCGGAGGCTCAGTTTCCGTGTTGATGACGGCCATCCGTGTGCCGACCGGCACGGTGGTCCCTGGGTCGACGAGGAGTGCACCGACCGTTCCCGAGTCGAAGCATTCGACTTCGATCGTCGACTTCGCCGTCTCCACGACGGCGACGACATCGCCCTTCGTGACGGTGTCACCGGGTCCTACCAGCCATTCCACGAGGGTGCCCTCGTCCATGTCCGCGCCGAGGGAGGGCATGGTGAAGTCGGCCATGTCAGCTCACCGCCCGACGAACGGCGTCCACGATGGTCGCGGGCTGGGGAAGCGCCGCTTCTTCGAGCTGCCGGGCATAGGGAATGGGGACCTCCGCGCTGCATACGCGCTGAACGGGGGCATCGAGTTCGTAGAACGCCTGCTCGGTGATGCGCGACGAGATTTCCGCGGCCAGGCTGCCGCTGCGCCATGCCTCGTCGACGATCACGGCCCGGTGGGTTCTGCCGACGGATGCCATGACGGTGGCGTCATCGAGGGGGCGCAGGGCGCGTAGGTCCACGACCTCCGCGCTGATGCCCTCCCCGGCAAGGGTTTCCGCTGCGGCCATGGCCTTCGGCAGAGAGCCGCCGTATGTGATCACCGAGACGTCCGTACCCGACCGGCGTACGGCCGCCGTGTCGAGATCGACGGCATCAACGGTGGCGTCCAGCGAGCCCTCCGCGTTGTAGAGACTGCCGTGTTCGAAGAGCAGCACCGGATCGGGGTCCGCGAGGGCGGCTGCGAGCATGTGGCGCGCGTCGTCGACCGTCGCGGGTGCCAGCACCCTGATGCCGGGGATGTGGGCGTACCAGCCTTCGAGGCTGTGGGAGTGCTGGGCGCCGAGCTGTCGGCCTGCCCCGGTGGTCATGCGGATCACGACGGGGACGCTCAGCTGCCCGCCCGACATGTGGAGCAGTGTGGCCGCGTTGTTGAGGATCTGGTCCAGGGCCAGGAGACTGAAATTGACGGTCATGATCTCGACTACGGGCCGCATCCCGCCGAGTGCGGCGCCGATGCCCGCGCCGACGAATCCGGATTCGGACAAAGGCGTGTCGCGGATACGGTCAGGTCCGAACTCTTCGAGCAGGCCCAGGCTGACGCCGAAGCATCCGCCGTACCGGCCCACGTCCTCGCCCATGAGGAAGACCCGTTCGTCCTGCAGCAGGGCTTCGCGTAGCCCCTCACGGAGCGCCTCCCGATAGGTGGTCGGCCGGGAAGTCCCGGTCGGTGCCTTCCGTGTGCTCATGCCGCGCCCCCGGTTTCGCTCGTGACGAAGCGGAGCAGGTCCGAGACCGGTTCGAGCGGGGCCTTCTCGGCCCGCTGTACGGACTGGTCGATCTCGGCGAGTACTTCCTTGTCGAGTTCTTCCATCACCCGGTCGTCGAGCTGCCCTTCGGAACGCATCAGTTCGGCCAGTCCTTTGAGGGGGTCGCGTCCCTTCCATTCCTCGATCTCGGACTTTGCCCGGTACCGGTCAGGGTCGTACATGGAGTGGGCGCGGAACCGGTAGGTCTGTGCCTCGAGGAAGTGCGGTCCGTTGCCTGCGCGCACGGACTCCGCCGCCCTGAGTGCGGCCGCTTCGACGGCGAGGACGTCCATGCCGTCGACCGTCCACGCGGGCATTCCGTAGGAGGCGGCACGCATGGCGAGGTTGGTCTGGGCGTGCTCCCGGGCCAGGCTCGTGCCCATGGCGTACAAGTTGTTCTCGCAGACCAGCAGCAGGGGCAGCCGCCACAGGGCCGCGAGGTTGGCCGTCTCGTGGAACTCGCCTTCGGCGAAAGCTCCGTCCCCGAAGAAACAGCAGGTGACGCGGGTGCTGCCGCGCATCCGGTCGGCGAGTGCGAGTCCGGCAGCCAGGGGCAGGCCGCCGGCCACGATCGCGTTGCCCCCGTAGAAGCGGTGCGTGGCGTCGAACAGGTGCATGGAGCCGCCGCGTCCGCGGCTGCAGCCGGTGGCCCTGCCGTACATCTCGGCCATCACGGCGTCGGCGGAAACTCCGCGAGCCAGGGCATGCCCGTGTTCGCGGTAGGTGGAGACCACCGCGTCCTCCTCGCGCAGTGCCTGGTTGACGCCCACGGCGACGGCTTCCTCACCGATGTAGAGGTGGACGAACCCACGGATCTTCGCGCCGCTGTAGAGCTCCACGCACCTTTCCTCGAACCGTCTGATGGCAAGCATCCGGCGGAGCAGGGACAGGTGGTGCCCGGGTGCGGGATGCCCGTCGGGAGTGCCGCGGGCGGCAGTGGCGGGTCCCTTCCTGTGCCCGCTCCTGCGTGCTGCGCTCCGGGCCTTTCCTTCGGGCTGCGGGGTGGTGCTGCTCATGGTTCCGCCTTCTCTCACGAGCGGGTCATCCGGGGTTCTCCAGCGTGGACAGATCACCTTCGGGCAATCCCAGTTCCCGGGCGCGCAGCAGGCGGCGCATCACCTTGCCGCTGCGCGTCTTGGGGAGGTTCTGCTCGAACTCGATCTCCCTGGGCGCCACCGCGGGGCCCAGCCGCCTGCGTGCGAACGCCAAAAGTTCTCGCTTGAGGGACGCGTCGGGGGAGAGCCCGGGACGGAGGGAGACGTATGCCTTGACGACAGCTCCCACGACCGGGTCCGGGCGGCCGATCACACCGGCCTCCGCGACCGCGGGATGCTCCATCAGCGCGCTCTCCACCTCGAACGGTCCGATGAGGTGTCCTGCCGACTTGATGACGTCGTCGGCGCGGCCGACGAACCAGAACCACCCGTCCTCGTCGCGTTTCGCAAGATCGCCCGTGAGGTACCAGCCGTCTGCGAAGCAGGCCCGGTAACGGGCCTCCTCGTTCAGATAGCCCCGGAACATGGAGGGCCAGCCCGGACGCAGCGCCAGCTCTCCCTCGACGTCCGCCTGGGTGATGACCCGAACGCGGCCTTCCGTGACCTCGGCGCGTCCGTCCTCGCCGCGTTCGAGCAACGCGGCCTCCACACCGGGCAGGGGGCGTCCCATGGAGCCGGGCCGGATGTCGCTGGCCGCGAAGTTGGCGATCATGATTGCTCCGGTCTCCGTCTGCCACCAGTTGTCGTGGATCGGCAGGCCGAGTACCTCCTGCCCCCACAGGACGGCTTCCGGGTTGAGCGGTTCACCCACGCTTGCGATGAAGCGCAGAGCCGACAGGTCGTACGGCCCGGGTAGATCTCGGGTGCCGTCCCTGGGGGTTGCACGCATGAGCATGCGGATGGCGGTCGGTGCCGTGTACCAGACGGTGACCCGATGGTTGTCGAGGATGCGGTACCAGCGGTGGACGTCGAAGTCCCCTTCGTCGACCACGACGGTCGCGCCGTGCGTGAGCGGGGCGATGATCCCGTACGAGGTACCGGTCACCCATCCCGGGTCCGCCGTACACCAGTACACGTCCTCCCGGCGCAGATCGAGCGCGAAGGCCGCCGTTGCGTGGTGGGCCACAACCGCTTCGTGCACGTGGACCGCGCCCTTCGGGGTACCGGTCGTACCGCTGGTGAAGTGCAGCAGCGCCATGTCCTCCGGATCGGTGGCCGGCACCGTGTACTCCTCCGGAGCCTCGTCCATGAGTGCGGCGAAGGAGAGCGTGCCAGGCGGCGGATCGGTAACCGGACCCACGAGCAGGACATGGTCCAGATGAGGCAAGCGGTGCCTGTTCTCCTCGACCTTGCGCCGGTACAGCGCCTCGGTGGTGACAAGGACCCGGGCATCGCCCAGCTCCAGCCGCTGGCGCACGGGCTCGGGGCCGAAGGCCGAGAAGAGCGGGCACAGCACGCGTGCGCTGCGCAGCGTGCCCAGTACGGTCGTATACAGCTCAGGGCACCGGCCGAGGAGCGTGAAGACCCTCTCCTGCCGCCGCACGCCGAGGGCGGTGAGGACGTTGGCGAAGCGGCTCGTGAGGCCGCCGAGCTCGGCGTAGGTGAGGCGGGTGACGGTGTCGTCGGGTGCGATGCAGCGGAGTGCTTCCCGCCCGCCCCGGCCTGCCGCCAAGTGCCGGTCAACGGCCTCGTAACCGATGTTGAGCCCGCCTCCGGGCAGCCCGGACAGCAGGGACCTGGCTTCGTCCCAAGTGAAATCCGCGCGCGCCCGCTCGTAGTCCTGGAGCATGAAAGCGGCATCGGGTCCGGGCTGTTTGTGGATGATCAAGTGATCCATGGCCGGGTCCCTCTCCTCGCCTTGGAACCTGCAAGGAGACAGCGCCACGTCGTGTGACGGCCGCAAACGCGGCGAGCGGTCTCCCGGCGTCCCCCGGACGGTCCACACGGGACGGCGGGCTACCCGGACATCCCGTAGGCGCTGCGGTGCGGTGGGGTGAGCAGGGAGTCATCGAGGGTCGCCGTCAGGCGGGAGGCGACGGCGACCACCCCGTCCAGCTGGCTGGTGAGGCGGATCAGGACCGGAACCTGGCTTTGTCTCTCCAGTCGGCCCTCCAGTGTCACGATGCCGTCGACCACGTGGACGGTGACCGCCTCGGCGTCCAGTCCCATGGTGTCCACGAGTACGTCCGCGACCACGCGGTGCCGTATCTCCGAGTCTGGTCGCAGGAAGAGCCAGAGCAGGTCACGGCGGGTGACGATACCGACGAGTCGGTCCTCGTCGTCCACGACCGGCAGCCGCTCGACGCCTCGGCGGGCCATCAGCCGGGCGGCTCCTGCCGCGGTCTCGTCCGCGTGAACCGTGACCGCCGGTGCGGACATGGCCTCACCAGCGGTGAAGGTCGCCTCCGAGGGGACCGCAGCCCCGGCCCACCCGGCAACGGGCTCTTCACCCACCGGCGCGTGATCGGCGGCTGCGCGGCCGATCAGGTCACTCTCGGAGACGATTCCGAGCACCCGGTCCTCGTCGTCGAGGACCGGCAGCCCGCTGATGTCGTGCTGAGCGAGCAGCTTGGCGACATCCTTGAAAGGGGTGGACGTCACGACCGAGACGACCTCGTCGGTCATCAGGTCTCCGACCTTGATGTGCTTCATGAGGCACCTCCTGCCGTCACGGCGATCCACCAGGACGGGAAGCCGGAGGACGCCGATAACCACGATCCGCCCCATGCCAGGAGAGGAGGAGGGCCGAATGGTCCGGAGTAGGGCCCGATCGGACCCGTGCCGCACCTGCGGCGCGGTATTGCAGGAACCAGGACCACCGGTCCCTGACAGGGACTGAATGGCCCTCGTGACGGAGGAGCCCGAAGAGCCGATCCGAGAGCCGGACCCCTGGCGGCTCCCTGAGGAGGAACCATGGAAGGCACCACGAGCAGCCCGGAACTCGGCGCCGTCGTCGTCGGCGTCGACGGCTCCGAGCCGGCCCGGCGGGCAGCGTTGTGGGCAGCGGCGGAGGCGGCACGCCGCGAGCGCCCGTTGCACATCGTGCACGGGTCCGACACCGATGGCCGGGTCCTCTACGTCTCGGCGAAGAGCATCGAGCATGTCCGCCGGGCAGGCCGGGAACTACTGGATGCCACGGTGGCCGCGGTTACGGAGCAGTTTCCCGGCCTGCAGGTCAACCCCGAATTCAGCCGCAGCGCACCCGTCCCGAGCCTCCACCGGTCCGCGGGCCTTCACGACACCATCGTGGTCGGCAGCCGGGGATTGGGCGGTTTCAGCTCCCTCATGCTCGGATCGGTCGGACTCAAGGTCGCAGCGGGAGCAACGACGCCCGTCGTCATCGTCAGAGGCACCGAGAACGACGCCGACACGGGTGTCGTGCTCGCCGCCGTCCGTGACGAGCACGACGTCGACTGCGCGCACCACGCCGCACGCGAGGCACAGCTCCGCAAAGGCTCGCTGCGGCTGCTGCACGTGTGGAACATCCTGCAGTCCGTCGGCGAGGTCGTGACCCTGCTCGACGACGTGGAGGAAATCGCCAACGAGCAGGTCCATCACCTGAACGCGGTGGCGGACCGGGTGCGCCGGGAGTTTCCGGACCTGGCCGTGCAGGGTGACGCGGAGAAGAGCACGTCAGTGGCTTCTGTCCTGGTCGAGGCTTCGCGCCGGGCGGACCTGCTGGTGATGGGCGGCCGAAGGGCACCCAGCTACCTCGGGCCCACCCTCGGACGGGTCACGCACAGCCTCGTCCATCATGCCCACTGCCCCGTAGAGCTCATTCCGCGCCACACGGACGAGAACGGGAGCGAATCGTGAGCGACGCGGGCGAACACGAGGAGATCGTCGTGGGCATCGACCCGGCCAGGGACTGGCGTCTTCCCCTGGCCTGGGCGGTGGACGAGGCCGGGCGACGCCGGCTACGGCTGCGACTCGTCGTAGCCGTACCTCCTCAACACGACACGCAACACGTCGACGACACACCGCGGAGCATCGCCTTGCATCAGGCGGCCTCAGACGCCCTCGGCGAGGCTGCCGCCTGGAGCAGGGAGCGACACCCGGAGGTCGAATCGGTCGTGGATCTCGTCGAGGGGGTCCCCGCTCCGGAGATCGGTCGACTGTCGAGGCGGGCCCGCTTGATCGTGCTCGGCTCCCGTCACCTGAGCAGGACTGCGGAGTTCCTCAGCGCCGGTTCCCTGGTTGTTCCCGTCAGCGCCCAGGCGCAGTGTCCGGTCATCGTCGTGGGCGACGCCGAGCACGTCACGCAACAGCCGCCCTACCTGGTGGTGGGCATTGACGGGAGCGACTCCTCGAAGGCGGCCCTCGCGCTGGCATTCGAAGAGGCCGACCTCAGAAAGGCCAGGCTGCGTGCCGTGTCGGTGTGGGAGCCCCCGCTCTTCCTGCACCACGACGAGGAGGCCGCGCTCCAAGGGCAACGACGCATGCTGTCCGAGACGACGGCAGGCTGGTCGCAGGAGTACCCGGACGTCGTGTTGACGCACGAGGTGCTGTCCGGGCACCCGGTGGAGGAGCTCGCCGGTGCCGCCGAGCACGCCCTCGCCGTGGTCGTGGGCCGTCGAGGCAAGGGCGGTTACACGGGCATGCGACTCGGATCGGTTGTCCACGGGCTGCTGCACCGGGCGCACTGCCCGGTGATCACGGTCCCCGTGCGGTGAGGACTGCGTGACGACGCCCGCCGTCGGGTGCACCGAGCCTCGTGGCGGTACGACGGAAGCCGGACCGGAACCCGAGATCGGACAGCGCTGAGTCTTCAGGCGGTACTCACCGAGGGACGGTCTGCGTGACGCGCCACAGCCGCCGGGGGAGGCCGCCTTCCTCGAAGGCGGCGACCTCGACCAGAGTCCAGCTTCCGGCGAGGGCGTCGACCAGGTCGCGGGAGAAGAAGTGGACGGCGAAGCCGCCGTGCTCCCAGATGTCGTCTCCGTGCCCGGCACCGGCCTGGTAGTGGGCGTCCCCGGTGTGGCGGACGGTGTAGACGAACACTCCGCCCGGCCGCAGTACCCGTCGCACCTCGGCGACCAAGGCGTGGATCTCCTGGGTGGACAGCGCCATGCAGAGCAGCATGTGGGCGAACACGGCATCCACCGAGGCGTCCGCGAGCGGCAGAGGCTCGCGGACATCGTGGACCGCTGTTGTGACCCGTCCCGCGATGTCTTGGGCCGCGGCGGCTTCACGCAGCTGTTCCAGACCCACCAGGCTGAAGTCGGTGGCCAACACGGAGAATCCCTGGCGGGCGAAGTACAGCGCGTCACGGCCATGGCCGGCACCCAGCTCCAGCACCTTCCGGGCACCGGCGGCCCCGAAGACGGCAGCGGCGTGGATCGCCGGATCGGATGGCTCCTCCCCGTACATGCCGGGATGCTCGCCGTAGATCTGCTGCCAGTGCGCACGCTGAACATCGCCCAGCCCCTGCTCCCGCTCCGGCATGCTGACGCCCTCCTCCACAGGTCGGCCTCGCCTCAATCGGCCCGCCAGGCCACCCTAGAGGGACACCATGTCGTCACCGCGCCCACCCGCTGTGCCACTGCCGTCATTGCTGTCGGCACTCGGCTTCCGGCACAACTTCTGTGGTGAAGAGCCGACTCTTGCGGTGGCGCCCGGGGCGGGAAGCGGCCTCCGTTCGGGTCCCCGCTTTCCGTCTGGAGGCAGACACGGCCACAGGCATGGGACTATCGGCCCTGGTCGCGACCCCGACCGGCCCATGCCCGGACGACACGGGCCGACGGACAGTGAGGACATGGGGGACATGCCCTGCGGGCCGTGTCCCAGACCATCGCAACAGGAGCGTGAGCCATGTTCTGGTACGACCACGGAATGGGCGGATGGGGCTGGGTCGCCATGACGTTCACCATGGTCCTCCTCGTGGCCCTGGCCGTCGCGGGAGTCGTACTGCTCCTCCGCAGTGTCGACCGCTTCCCCTCGGGCCCAGGGCGGCCCCCGGCTGCGCCTTCCGCCAAGCAGGTGCTCGCCGAACGGTTCGCCCGAGGCGAGATCGACGAAGAAGAGTACGAACAACGTCTGACCGCACTACGTGCGCACGGGCCGGGTCAAGACCGGCCAGGATCGGGAGAGAGCTGAACCCATCCTTCCGGAAGGGTGGCAGGCCGCGACTGAGGACCTGCGGAATCTTGTTCGTCGGCTGACCCCGCTTGTGTTCATCCCCCCCATCTGGGTGACGGCGTCTCAGAACGTGCAGCACTGGTTCCCGTGCCGATCAGTACGGCCAGGACCAGTCCGCGACCTCCGGGAGGTCGGTGCCGTGTTCGCGGATCCAGTCGTGGTGGCGGATGTGCTGGTCGGCCATGGTCTGGCGCAGGCCCTCGCCGCGGCTTGCGAGGCCGGGAACGCGGTCGATGACGTCCATGACGAGCCGGTAGCGGTCCATGTCGTTGCGCACGACCATGTCGAACGGGGTGGTCGTGGTGCCGGACTCCTTGTAGCCGCGGACGTGAAGCTGGGGGTGGCCGGTCCGGCGGTAGGCGAGGCGGTGGATGAGCCACGGGTAGCCGTGGTAGGCGAAGATCACCGGCCTGTCGGTGGTGAAGAGCGCGTCGTACTCGGCACTCGTCATGCCGTGCGGGTGTTCCTCGTGGGGCATCAGCCGGGCGATGTCGACGACGTTGACGACGCGGACGGCCAGCTCGGGGAGGTGTTCGCGGAGCAGGGCCGCGGCGGCCAGCGTCTCCATGGTGGGCACGTCGCCGGCGCAGGCGAGTACGACGTCCGGTTCGCGGGAGCCGTGGTCGGTGCCCGCCCACTCCCAGATGCCGGCGCCGCGCGTCACGTGGGTGCGGGCCTCGTCGATGGACAGCCAGTCGAAGCAGGGCTGTTTGCCCGCGACGATCACGTTGACCTGGTCGCGGCTGCGCAGGGCGTGGTCGGCCACGGCGAGCAGGGTGTTGGCGTCCGGCGGCAGGTAGACCCGGACGACCTCGGGACTCTTGTTGAGGACGTGGTCCACGAATCCGGGGTCCTGGTGCGAGAAGCCGTTGTTGTCCTGGCGCCATACGTGCGAGGTGAGCAGGTAGTTGAGGGAGGCGATCGGCGCGCGCCAGGACAGTTCGCGTGAGGTCTTCAGCCACTTGATGTGCTGGCCGACCATCGAGTCGACGATGTGCGCGAAGGCCTCGTAGGTGGAGAAGAGGCCGTGGCGGCCGGTGAGGAGGTAGCCCTCCAGCCAGCCCTGGCAGACGTGTTCGGACAGGATCTCCATGACCCGGCCGTCGCGGGACAGGTTCCGGTCCGTGGCCTCCGTGATGCCCTGCCAGGCCTTGCCGGTGGCCTCGTACAGGCCGTCCAGCCGGTTGGAGGCGGTCTCGTCCGGACCGACGACCCTGAAGTCCCGTCGCTCAGCCGTGTCCCGCATGATCTGCGTGAGGAAGCGGCCGAGGACGCGGGTCGGTTCGTGGAGGGTGCGGCCGGGCTTGTCGACGCGGACGGCGTGCGTGTCGAGCGCGGGCAGGGGGAGTGGCCGAAGCAGGCGGCCTCCGTTCGCGTACGGCACGGCGCCCAAGCGGTGCTCGCCGTCCGGGACGCAGGCCAGGACCTGTGCCGTCGGGCGGCCGTCGGCGTCGAAGAGTTCCTCCGGCCGGTACGAGCGCAGCCAGTCCTCCAGCTGTTTCAGGTGCGCGGGGTTCTCGCGCACCCCGGCGAGCGGGACCTGGTGGGCACGCCATGTGCCCTCGACCGGGTCGCCGTCGACGTTCGCCGGCCCGGTCCAGCCCTTGGGCGTGCGCAGCACGATCATCGGCCAGCGTGCGTACTCTCGGCCGGGGTCGGTGCCCGTCGTCCGTGCCTCTTGCTGCATGAGGGCGATGCGGTCCAGGGCGTGGTCCATCGCGCGGGCCATGGCGTGATGCACCTGGGTGGGGTCGCTGCCGGTCACGTACAGCGGGTCGTGCCCGTAGCCGCGCAGCAGCGCGTCGAGCTCGTCCTCGGGGATCCGGGACAGGACGGTCGGGTTGGCGATCTTGTAGCCGTTCAGGTGCAGGATCGGCAGGACCGCGCCGTCGTGGACCGGGTCGAGGAACTTGTTCGAATGCCAGGACGCGGCGAGCGGACCGGTCTCGGCCTCGCCGTCGCCGATGACGCAGGCGACCAGCAGGCCGGGGTGGTCGAAGGCGGCTCCGTAGGCGTGGGAGAGGGCATAACCCAGCTCCCCACCCTCGTGGACGGAACCGGGGGTCTCCGGCGCCACATGGCTCGGCACCCCGCCGGGGAAGGAGAACTGCCGGAACAGCTTGGCCATGCCGTCGGCGTCGCGGCTCACGTCCGGATAGGTCTCGCTGTACGTCCCTTCCAGCCAGGAGTTGGCCAGGACGGCGGGACCTCCGTGGCCCGGGCCCCAGACGCACAGGGTCTCCAGTGAGCGTTCTTTGACCACGCGGTTGAGGTGGGTGTGCACCAGGTTGAGGCCGGGGGAGGTGCCCCAGTGGCCGAGCAGCCGTGGCTTGATGTGCTCCGGCCTCAGCGGTTGGGTCAGCAGGGGGTTGCCCATGAGGTAGATCTGGCCGACGGCCAGGTAGTTCGCGGCGCGCCAGTGGGCGTCCAGCTGCGAGATCGAGTGCGCGGTCAACGCGGTCATGTCCGCTCCTGCGTCTGAGGGTTCGGGACGTTCGTCGACGGGGCCGATACCGACACCCTGCCCCTGCCGTGGAGCGGCCGCGAGAGGAGGACCGGCCCTCGAGGAGGGACCGTTGGCCCTTCTGCGCCCCTGCCCGGCACGAGCAAGGTGAATCCCGGTGGCGCCGGTCCTTCCCCCGGCCGGCGCCGCCCAATCCCCGTCGGCCGACCCCGATGCCTCTCGCATCAGTACGGAGGACAGACCTGTGAAGCGCACCCTCGTTGTCGGAGTGGACGGATCCCCGGAAAGCCGGGCCGCCGCGGACTGGGCCGCGCGGGAAGCCGTACGGCGTGACCTGCCCCTGCACGTGGTGCACGCCTGGCTGTGGCAGCCGCTCGCCGTCCCGATCGTCCAGGACCGCGAAACCGAGTCCCGCCGGGCCGATGACATCCTGAAGGAGGTCGAGCAGGAGCTCACTCATCGGTACCCGTCGCTCGCGCTCACCGCGGAAGTCCTGTGCGACACGCCCGTGCCGGCCCTGCTGCGCACCGCCAAGGAAGCCGAGATGCTGATCCTCGGCACCCGCGGGCACGGAGCCCTGCTCGGCTTCCTGCTCGGCTCCTACGGTCAGCAGGTGATCGCTGCCGCCGAGTGCCCCGTCGTTTCCGTCCGCTCCGCCCACGGCAGGCCTCTGGCCGTGCCGGAGGAGGGCGAGGTCGTCGTGGGACAGCAGGGTGGTGTGGAGGAGTCCGCCGAGGTACTGCGCGTCGCGTTCGAGGCGGCCGCGGCGCGCAAGGTCCCGCTCCGCGCGGTCCGGGCCTGGAACCTGCCCCCGGTGTACGGATACAGCCCCGGCTCGATGTGGATCGCCGAGCAGTTCGGCGGTCTGGAGCCGTTCGAGAAGGCCGCGCTGGACCAGGCGCTGGAGCCGTGGCGCCTGAGGTTTCCCGAGGTGGAGGTCGTCGCGCACGTGGAGCGGGGCAGCGCCGGCCATGTGCTGCTGTCCGAGGCTTCGGACGCCCAGCTGGTCGTCGTCGGCCGCCGGGTCTGCGAGTCGGCGGTGGGTACGCGCATCGGTTCGGTGGCCCATGCGGTGCTCCACCACGCGGCCTGCCCCGTCGCTGTCGTCCCGCACCACTGACGCCGAATCGACGGTTGAAGCCGGGCCCGCCGTGGTACGGCGTGCCCGGTCCTTCCCGCGGGCGGCTCCTACTCGGCGGCCGGGGCCGGGTGCCGGCCGGGCGGGGTCAGCGCGTGACTGGCGATCACCGCGGCCTGGACGCGCCTCTCCACGCCGAGCTTGATGAAGAGCCGCGAGATGATGTTCTTGACGGTCTTCTCCGCGAGGTACAGCCGCCCGCCGATCTCCCGGTTGGTGAGACCCTCACTGACCATGAGGAGGATCTCCTTCTCCCGGTCCGTGAAGCCGGGAAGCCCCGGGGCCCGCTCCTCCTTGGGCACGTCGCCGCGCATGCGGGCCATCAGCCGCGTGGTGGCCCCGGGGTCGAGCATCGACTGGCCGGCGGCCACCGTCCGGACGGCGGTCACGAGGTCGGTGCCGGTGATCTGCTTGAGCACGTAGCCGGAGGCCCCCGCCATCACGGCGTCCAGCAGCGCCTCCTCGTCGTCGAACGACGTGAGCATCAGGCAGGCCAGCCCGGGCATCCGCGAGCGCAACTCCCGGCACACGCTCACCCCGTCGCCGTCCTGCAGCCGTACGTCCAAGATCGCGACCCGGGGGCGCAGCGCGGGGATGCGGACCAGCGCCTGTTCCGCCGTGCCCGCCTCACCGACCACGGTCAGGTCGGGCTCGGCGTCCAACAGGTCGTGCACCCCTCTGCGCACGACCTCATGGTCGTCGAGCAGGAAGATGCTGATGGGATCGGTCGCGCCGCTCGCGCTCGTCGCGTGGGAGTGGGCACCGCTGCCGGTCATGACGCAACTCCTTCGCCTGGTTCGTCCTGAACGCACGAACACCGGCATCCTGCCTCCCGTACGGGCGGAACGGACAGTGCCGATTGGCCCTCATCGGCCTGCCGCTGCGCGCGGCAGGGCCGGTGTGGGCAGAGGAGGAGGGACCTTCGGCCCTGTCCGAGGGCCTGCCGGGCCTTCCCGAGTGCACTCAGCACCCGATGAACTGCGGGTGCACGGGAACGGCGCGACTCGACGGAGCCGCACGCAGCGCGGAGGACACCATGACGACCGCCTTGATCGACCTGAGGACCGTGGCACGCGACGACCGCGGCCCGAGGATCGCCCTGGCCGGAGAGCTCGACTTCCATACGGCGGGACGAGTGGAACCACGCCTCGCCGAACTCGCCGGATTCGGCCACCGCAACATGGTCCTGGACTTGTCCGGGATCTCCTTCTGCGACAGCTCGGGCATCGAACTCTTCCTCCGGCTCCACCAGCGCTGCCGTAGCGCGGGCACCCAGCTCCTGCTCCGCGGCGTACCACCCCTGCTGGTCAAGTCCATGCAGGTGCTCGGGGTCGACCGCAGCCTGCCGCTCGCCGTGACGTGATCGAGCGGGCGTCCGAATCTCGCCCCTGGACGGGGACCGTTCGGCCCTGGTTCTCCCGTGGATCGCGGTGAAGGCTGGGACGCGGAAGCCGCAAGGGCCCATCGGGGCCGGACGAAGGTAAGCAGCATGGATCACGAAGGCAACCCGCTACGGGCCCGAGAGGTCGGTGACACGACAGCCCGCCGCTACATGCGGGAGCTGGACAGGGCCGAGGCTCTGTGGCTGCTCTCGACGGTGTCCCTGGGGCGCATCGTCTTCACACAGCACGCGCTGCCCGCCGTCCGACCGGTGAACCATCTCGTCGAGAACGAGGCCATCATCGTCCGGATACATGAGGACGGGGCATTGGCATCCCTGGCGGCACCCGCCGACGCTCCCGGCGTGGTGGTCGCTTACGAAGCGGACGTCATCGATTCCGTCACGCACCTCGGTTGGAGCGTTGTCGTCACTGGTTACGCGAGGGTGGTGTCAGATGCCGACGAGATGGACCGGTACGCGCACTTGCTGCGTCCATGGGTGGCGCACCGGATGACCAGCACCCTGAGGATCCGTCCGGATCTCGTCACCGGGTTCCGGCTGGAGGCGGACCCGACGCAGCCCGTGCCCGCGGCCCGGGGCTGACGCCCTGCCCCGGTCCTCAGCCCCCGGTGGGGAGGGGAGCCCGCCAGACGAGCCTTGTACCCCCGTCATCCGGAGTCTCGTGAGTGAAGGAGCCGCCCAGGCTCTGCGCCCGCTCGTCGAGGTTGAGCAGGCCGCTTCTGCGGCCTTGGGCCGGAATGCCCTTCCCGTTGTCCGAGACGGTCAGCACGATCTCGCCCTGGCCGGCCTTGAGGGTCACTCCGACCCGGGTCGCCTGTGCGTGCCGGGCGGCGTTGCTGAGGAGTTCACCCAGCACAGCCATGACGTGGTCGGCTATGTGCGGAGGTACGTCGGTGTCGAGCAGGCCCTCCATGCTCAGACGCGGCGGGTGACCGAGGGTGGTGGCCGCGTCGCCGACGGCACGGGCGGCGCGCGCCCGCAGACCAGGGCCGCCCTCGCGGTCCTTGGTACGCAGCCCGAAGATCGTCGACCGGATGATCTTGATCGTTTCGTCCAGGTCGTCGACCGCCCGGCCGACCCTTTCGGCGGCCCCGTCGTGCTCGACGAGCCGGGCAGCGCTCTGCAAGGTCATGCCGGTGGCGAAGAGACGCTGGATCGCCAGGTCGTGCAGGTCACGGGCGATGCGGTCGCGCTCCTCCAGCAGTGCTATCTGCTCGGCGTCCCGGCGCCGCTCCGCCAGCTCCAAGGCGAGTGCGGCCTGACCGGCGAAGGCGACGAGCGGCTCCAGCTCGCCCTCGCCGAACGCCGGCTCTCCCGCCGGGCGCGCGAGCAGCAGGACACCTCTGCTTTCGCCGCCCGCGGTGCCCAACGGGACTGCCACGGCGGGCCCCAACCCTTCCTGAATCTGGGACTCAGCGGGATAGCGCTCGTCGGCCCAGGCTTGCACCGCTGTGACGGGTTTGCCGGCCAGGTGCGCCGCTCCTGCGAGCGTGCCCGCGAAGGGGACGACGAGACCTTGCCGCTCGGCTCCGTCCGCATCGGCCGCGAACTCCACGACCAGGCCGTCGATACCCGCCACGGGCATGGCGATGTCCGCGAGGCGTGCCGCGGTGATCTCTTGTGCGCGGCGGGCGATGAGCTCCAGTACCGCCGGGCGGGAGCTGCCGGACAGCAGGCTTTCGGTGATTTCCGCATTGGCCTTGAGCCATCGCTGCTGGCGCTGCGAGCCCTCGTAGAGCCGCGCGTTGTCGATCGCGACACCCGCCGCCACCGAGAGGGTGGAGATCACCGTCTCGTCCTCGGTGTCGAAGTCGATTCCGCCGCGCTTGTCGGTCAGGTAGAGGTTGCCGAACACCTCCTCGCGGACCCGGATCGGTACACCGAGGAAGGTACGCATCGGCGGGTGATGGGCCGGAAAGCCGTAGGAAGAGGAGTGCGCGCCGAGATCGGTCAGGCGCAGCGGTTCCGGGTGGTGGATGACCTCCCCGAGCAGGCCGTGGCCCGCCGGCAGGGGACCGATCTCGGCGATCTCCGCATCCGTGAGCCCCACGGTCAGGAACTGTGAGAGAGTCCGGCCGTCGGGGCCGATCACTCCCAGCGCGCCGTATTCGGCGTCGACGAGCAGCGCGGCCGCCTCCACGATCCGCCGCAGTACCTGGGCGAGATCCAGCTCCCGCCCCACCGACACCACGGCTTCCAGGAGGCTGTGCACCCGGTCGCGGGTGCCGCGCACCTCGTCGATGCGCGCTTGGAGCTCGTCCAGCAGCTCGTCCAGCCGCATCCGCGGTACCTGCGTCAACGGATCCCTCACACCCACGTGCTTCCCCTCCGACGGCTCGCTCGGTTGCCCGATCCACGGTCAGCGTATCGACACGCCCGGGCCCGATGGGCATCGTTGCGCGCGGATGCCAGCCGAGACTGGCGTGACCGAAGCGCCGCACGACGACGGGGAGGATGCGCCATGGGCCTGAAGAAGGCGGTCTACGAGGACGAGCTGCTAGGGCTCCAGACGGAGCTGATCAAACTCCAGGAGTGGGTGCGCGCGGAGGGCGCCCGGCTCGTGGTCGTCTTCGAGGGCCGCGACGCAGCGGGCAAGGGCGGCACGATCAAGCGTGTACCAGCTCCTGCACGCATGGCCCAACGACGAAGCGGCTGGATGGTCACTCAACTGCAAGAAGACCGGATCTCGCTGCCGACTTCGACGGGGGCGAAGCCCCTCGGCGTGTTCTCGATGTCTGTGCCGTCGTAGAGGGGTTCGGCAGGCCGGTGTTCAGGATCGGGCCTCGAAGCCGGGCTTCTCCCGGTTGCGACGACGCAGGTCCGCGGAACCCTTGAAGCGCCTGCAGTCGACCAGTTGCAGGCGTGGGTGCTTTCGATGGGGAACTGCCCTTTCACGAAGCCGAGTCGACTCCGGCGGGGCAGGCTCTGACCACCAAGGAGGCCGCACGGTTCGGCCTCGGACGTCCGGCCCGTGACCTGGTCGCCGATTCACGGGACGCGGGGTCGGTCGCGCAGGACGGCTGCTGTACGTGCCGGTCACTGGTGGGCGGCGCGTTCTTGGGCGCCGTTACGCACGCCGCACGGCGCCACTGCCGGCCGCTCGTGGCCGTCGCACCGCACGCAGACGTCTGACCGAGGGTTCGCCCCGCCGCGTTCGGTTCCCGACCGTCGCCATACAGGGCCGAAGGGCCCTGCGAAGCGACCGAACGGGACCTCCCGGAGAGTGCCGACCGGCCCGCCACCAGGGACTGTTGCCGCCGGGCATGAGGGGGCGCAAGTGACAGAGTTCAAGTGCTCCCCGAGGCGCCCCCAGAGGACGCCCGGCCGGGCGCACATCCCATTACGGCGCCCGTCGAGCGCACCTTCCGTCTCACCTCCGGGGGACCCCATGACGTTTCACGTCGACTCCGAGACAGGCCGGCTGCGGCAGGTCATCCTGCACCGCCCCGACCGCGAAATGACACGCCTCACACCCACCAACAAGGACGAGCTCCTCTTCGACGACGTGCTGTGGGCCAAGCGCGCCCGCGACGAGCACGACGCGTTCGCCGATGTCCTGCGGGACCGCGGAGTGCGCGTGCACCTCCTCGCCGACCTGCTCACCGAGACGTTGGACGGCATCGAGGCGCGGCAGCTCGTGCTGGACCGGGTCTTCGACGAACGCGAGTTCGGCATACTCGGCACCGACCAGCTCCGCACGTACTTCGACTCCCTGGAGCCGGCCGCCCTGACCGCCTGCCTCATCGGCGGCGTCACCAAGGCGGAACTGCTCGAGCGCACGGGCCCGATACCGAGCGTACGACTGCACGCCATGGCGCCCGACGACTTCCTCCTCGCGCCGCTGCCCAACCATCTGTTCACCCGCGACACCTCGTGCTGGGTGTACGACGGGGTGAGCGTCAACCCGATGAACAAACGGGCACGCCGCCGTGAAACGGTTCACTTCGAAGCCCTCTACCAGCACCACCCCCTCTTCGCGAAGGGGGAGTTCCACCGGTGGTCCGACGGGCAGGCGGCCTATCCCGCCACCATCGAGGGCGGCGACGTCCTGGTCATCGGCAACGGCGCGGTGCTCGTCGGCATGAGCGAGCGCACCACGCCTCAGGCCGTGGAGAATCTCGCCCTGCGCATGTTCGCGGCGGGTTCCGCCCAGCGGGTCGTGGCCGTCAGCCTGCCGAAGAGCCGCAGCTTCATGCACCTCGACACGGTCATGACGATGGTCAGCGGCGACACCTTCACCCGATACGCCGGCCTCGGCATGCTGCCTTCCTCCACGATCGAACCCGGGACCGGCGGGGAGCGGCTGAGGGTCACCGACCACGCCCCCGAGGACATGGACCGGGCCATCGCCGACGCGCTGGGTCTGCCGTCCATCAACGTCCTCACCCCGAGCCAGGACCTGCGGTCCGCCGAGCGGGAGCAGTGGGACGACGGCTGCAACGTGCTGGCCGTGGAGCCCGGCGTGGTCGTCGCCTACGAGCGCAACGTGACCACCAACACCCACCTGCGCAAGAGCGGGATCGAGGTCATCACCGTGCGAGGCAGCGAACTCGGCCGGGGCCGTGGCGGCCCGCGGTGCATGACCTGTCCCATCGAGCGCGAAGCCGCCTGACCACCCCTCCCGCGCCCCCGCGTCCCGGTGATCCGCCCGCCGCACACACCCCGTACACATCAAGGAGCCCGCCATGCACGACGACCTGCACCAGCGCCCGTTCGTCAAGGAACTCGACTTCACTCCCGAGGAGTTCCGCCACCTGCTGGAACTCTCCGCCTCCATCAAGACGGCCCGCCGTGAGGGACGCGAGGAGCAGCGGCTGCGCGGCAAGAACATCGCCGTCATCTTCGAGAAGACGTCGACGAGGACCCGATGCGCCTTCGAAGTGGCCGCGCACCAGCAGGGCGCGCACGTGACCTACCTCGACCCGGCCGGCTCCCAGCTCGGGCACAAGGAGTCCATCAAGGACACCGCACGCGTCCTCGGCCGCTACTACGACGGGATCGAATACCGGGGCAGCGACCAGCGCCTGGTGGAGGAGCTGGCTCAGAACGCCGGCGTTCCGGTCTGGAACGGCCTGACGGACCAGTGGCACCCCACCCAGTCGCTCGCCGACGTGCTCACCATGTGGGAGCACACCGACAAACCGCTGAACCAGGTGTCCTTCGCCTACCTGGGCGACGCCAGGAACAACGTCGGCAATTCCCTGCTGATCGTCGCGGCGATGCTCGGCATGGACGTACGCATGGTCGGCCCGCGATCCCTGCACAACGCCTCCGATGTCGTCGACCACGCGCGGCGGGCGGCGGCCGTCAGCGGTGCGCGCATCACCCTGACCGAGGACGTGACCGAAGGCGTGGCCGGCGTCGACTTCGTCTACACCGACGTATGGCTCTCCATGGGAGAGCCGCCGGAGATGTGGGACGAGCGCATAGCCCTGCTCAAGCCGTACCAGGTGACAGCGAAGACCCTGGAGGCGACGGGCAACCCTGCGGTCAAGTTCATGCACTGCCTTCCGGCCTTCCACAACAGCGACACCACCGTCGGCGCCAAGATCGCTGCGCGGACCGGCCTGACCGCACTGGAGGTCACCGAGGAGGTGTTCGAGTCCTCGCACTCCATCGTGTTCGACCAGGCCGAGAACCGGCTCCACACCATCAAGGCCGTCCTCGTCGCCACCCTCGGCGACTGAACGGCATCCCCTCGACCTCGGAGAACACGTCATGCGTGTAGTCGTCGCATTGGGCGGCAACGCCCTGCTCCGCCGCGAGGAGCGGCCGGACGCCGCCGTGCAGCTCGCCAACATCCGCGCTGCCGTGTCCGCGCTCGCCCCCCTCGCGCACGAGCACGAACTCGTCATCACCCACGGCAACGGACCTCAGGTCGGCGTGCTCGCTCTCCAGAGCGCCGCCGACCGCTCCCTGAGCAGCCCCTACCCCTTCGACGTCCTCGGCGCGGAGACCCAGGGCATGATCGGCTACTGGCTGCTCCAGTCCCTGCAGAACGCCCTGCCCGAACGGCAGGTCTGCGCCCTGCTCAACCAGACGCTCGTCTCCGCGGCCGACCCCGCCTTCACCGACCCGGCCAAATTCGTGGGTCCGGTCTACGACCGGACCGAAGCGGAGCGACTGGCCGCCGAACGCGGCTGGACGGTCAAGCAGGACGGCGCCCACTGGCGACGCGTCGTACCGTCCCCCCGTCCACAACGCGTCGTGGAGACACGGCTCATCCGGCTGCTGCTCAACTCGGGAGCGGTGGCCGTGTGCGCCGGAGGCGGCGGCGTACCGGTGATCCGTGACGAACAAGGGCAGCTGACCGGCGTCGAAGCCGTGGTGGACAAGGACCTCACCGCCGCCCTCCTGGCCGAGGCGCTCGACGCCGACGCGCTCCTGCTGCTCACGGACGTACCTCATGTGTCGCTCGGATACGGCACCCCCAGCGCCGTGCCCGTCGGACGGACCACGCCCGCGGCCATGAGAGCCCAGCAGTTCCCCGCCGGATCCATGGGTCCCAAGGTCGACGCCGTGTGCCGGTTCGTCGAGCTCACCGGCGGAATGGCGGCCATCGGCGCTCTCGAAGACGCCCGAGCCATCCTCGACGGAGTCGCCGGCACCGTCGTCACACCCAGCGGCAGCTACCGCGAAGCCCGCCACGACGGAACACAGGACCTGACATGACTCTGCAGAGCGCACCCGCATCCCCGCAGCCGGCCAGAGCCAGAACGGACTCCGGCGCGCCCGACGCCCCACGGCGGCGGCTTCGGTTCCCGTCCGCCTTCACCGTCCTGTTCGTCGTCACTGTCGCAGTCTGGGCCCTGACGTTCGTCATCCCCGCCGGCCGCTACGACATCAAGGACGGCAGCCCCGTACCGGGCACCTACCACTCCGTAGAACTGACCACCGGATTCTGGGAGCGGCTCAAAGACCTGTTCCTCTCCCCGGTCAACGGTCTGTACGGCGTCACCGATGCCGGGACCGGCCTCACCGCACCCGGCGGGACCGGCTCCTTCGCGGGCGCGGCCGGCGTGTTCCTCTTCATCCTGGCCGTGGGCGCGTTCATCACCGTCACGATGCGCACCGGGGCGCTCACGACGGGAGTGGCGCGCCTCGCGCAGCGTCTGCACCACCGCAGGACCCTGCTGCTGGTGGTCCTGTTGACGGTGTTCTCCCTCGGCGGGACCACGTACGGCATGGCCGAGGAAACCCTGGGCTTCTACGGGCTGATGATCCCCCTGATGCTCGGCCTGGGCTACGACCGCATGGTCGCCGCGACGGTCGTCATGGTGGGAGCCGGGGTCGGCACCCTCGCCTCGACCGTCAACCCCTTTGCCACCGGGGTGGCCTCCGACAGCGCCGGCATCGGCACGGGAGACGGCATCGTCCTGCGACTGGTGATGTGGGCCTGTCTGACGGCCCTGGCAGCCGCTTACGTCGTGCGCTACGCCCGCCGCGTCACCGAGGACCCCTCCCGGTCGCTGACACCCCTCACCGAGGACGACCTCCGCATCAGGGCCGAGGGTGGCGAAGCGGCGAAGCTCACGAGTCGCCAGCGCACGGTCCTGTGTCTCTTCGCGGCCACGTTCCTCTTCATGATCTTCGCCGTCGTCCCCTGGTCCGATCTGCACGTCACCTTCCTGCCCACGCTCGGGTGGTATTTCCCTGAACTCGCCGCGCTGTTCATCGTCGCGGCGGTCGCCGTGGGGCTGGTCGGCGGCTTGGGAGAGAAGGGCACGGTGAACGCCGTCACCGCCGGCGCAGGGGACTTCATCGGAGCTGCGATGATCGTCATGCTGGCCCGGGGAGTCACGGTGATCATGAACAATGCCAGTGTCACCGACACCATCCTCGACGTCCTGCAGAGTGCGGTGGCCGACACGTCCTCCGGGGTGTTCGCCGTACTGATGTTCGTGGTGAATCTCCCGCTGGCCTTCTTCGTCCCCTCCTCGTCCGGCCATGCGGCCCTCGCCATGCCCATCCTCGCCCCCCTGGCCGACTTCGCCGGGGTGAGCCGGGCTCTGGTGGTGACCGCGTACCAGTCGGCTTCCGGATGGGTGAACCTCGTTACGCCCACCTCGGCCGTCGTCATGGGAGGCCTCGCCCTTGCCAAGGTCCGCTACGACCAGTACCTGCGCTTCATGGCACCGCTGATGGGTGCTCTGCTGGTGGCCGTCGCCGGATTCCTCGCACTCGGTGCGGCAGTGCGCTGAATCGCTGCGGAGCAGGCAAGTGGCCGGCTGGTCGGGAC
>NZ_JBSGXU010000110.1:0-27997 GCF_053610205.1 Streptomyces sp. NPDC054932
CTCCCACCGCCCCTCCGGGCGGACAGGCACGGGCTACTGCTTGTGGGCCGCCCAGGCGTGCTGGATGACCAGGTCGGCCTTCAGCTCGGTGAGCTGGACGGCGACCGCCGAGGGGGCGGTGCCGCCACGGCCGCTGCGCGAAGCCAGGGCGCCCTTGACGTTCAGGACGGTCCGGACCTCGGGGGTCAGGTGCTCCGAGATCTTCGCGAACTGGTCGTCCGTCAGCTGGTCGAGCTCGATGCCCTCGCCCTCGCACACCTTGACGCACTCGCCGGCCACCTCGTGCGCCGCCCGGAACGGCACGCCCTGCTTGACCAGCCACTCGGCGATGTCGGTGGCGAGCGAGAAGCCCGCCGGGGCCAGCTCCTCCATCCGCTCCCGGTTGACCGTGAGGGTCGCCATCATGCCGGTGAAGGCCGGCAGCAGGACCTCAAGGGTGTCGCAGGAGTCGAAGACCGGCTCCTTGTCCTCCTGGAGGTCCCGGTTGTACGCCAGGGGCAGCGCCTTGAGGGTCGCGAGCAGGCCGGTCAGGTTGCCGATGAGGCGACCCGACTTGCCGCGCGCCAGCTCCGCGATGTCCGGGTTCTTCTTCTGCGGCATGATCGACGACCCGGTCGAGAAGGCGTCGTGCAGCGTCACGAAGGAGAACTCCTTCGTGTTCCAGATGATGATCTCCTCCGCGATCCGGGACAGGTTGATCCCGATCATCGCGGTGATGAAGGCGAACTCGGCGACGAAGTCGCGCGAGGCCGTGCCGTCGATGGAGTTGCCGACCGAGCCCCGCTCGAAGCCGAGGTCGGCTGCGACCTGCTCCGGGTCCAGACCCAGCGAGGACCCGGCCAGGGCGCCCGAGCCGTACGGGGACACCGCGGTCCGGGTGTCCCACTGGCGCAGCCGCTCCGCGTCCCGGGACAGGGACTGCACGTGGGCCAGTACGTGGTGGGCGAAGAGCACCGGCTGCGCGTGCTGGAGGTGGGTCCGGCCCGGCATCGCCACGTCGTGGTGGGTCTCGGCGAGGCCCACCAGCGCGTCCTGGAGGTCGGCGATCAGGCCGCCGATGATCCGGCCGTGGTCGCGCAGGTACATCCGGAAGAGGGTGGCCACCTGGTCGTTGCGGGACCGGCCGGCGCGCAGCTTGCCGCCGAGCTCGGCGCCGAGCCGCTCCAGCAGGCCGCGCTCCAGGGCCGTGTGCACGTCCTCGTCGGCGATGGTGCCGGTGAAGGAGCCGTCCGCCACATCGGCTTCCAGCTGGTCGAGTCCGGCGATCATGCGGTCGAGCTCGTCGGCCGTGAGCAGGCCGGCCTTGTGGAGCACGCGTGCGTGGGCGCGGGAGCCCGCGATGTCGTAGGGCGCGAGGCGCCAGTCGAAGTGGACCGACGCCGACAGCAGGGCCAGCGCCTCCGAAGGACCGTCGGCGAACCGGCCGCCCCAGAGCCGGACGTCACCCTTGTTGCTGCTCACAGCTACTGCTCCTCAAGACTGCATGGCTTTGACTGCTGGTAAGGCTCCGAGGGCCCGAAGGGCTCCGGATGTGCAACCGCCTCCCCGCCGCGGAGGTAACGGGGAGGCGGTCCGGACTCCTGGTCGGTCAGGCGAGGTCGCGGCGGGCCGCGATCTTCGAGGAGAGACCGAAGATCTCGATGAAGCCCTGGGCCTTGGACTGGTCGAAGGTGTCGCCCGAGTCGTAGGTCGCGAGGTTGAAGTCGTACAGCGACTCGTCCGACTTCCGGCCGGTGACGACGGCGCGGCCGCCGTGAAGGGTCATCCGGATGTCACCGGTGACGTGCTGGTTGGCCTCGTTGATGAAGCCGTCCAGCGCCCGCTTGAGCGGGGAGAACCACAGGCCGTCGTAGACCATCTCGCCCCAGCGCTGCTCGACCTGCCGCTTGTAGCGGGCCAGCTCGCGCTCGACGGTGACGTTCTCCAGCTCCTGGTGGGCCGTGATGAGCGCGATCGCGCCCGGGGCCTCGTACACCTCACGGGACTTGATGCCCACGAGACGGTCCTCGACGATGTCGATCCGGCCGATGCCCTGGGCTCCGGCGCGGTCGTTGAGCTGCTGGATGGCCTGGAGCACGCTGACGGGCTTGCCGTCGATGGCGACCGGGACGCCCTCCTTGAAGGAGATGACGACCTCGTCGGCCTCGCGCGGCAGGGCCGGGTTCGAGGTGTACTCGTAGATGTCCTCGATCGGGGCGTTCCAGATGTCCTCCAGGAAGCCCGTCTCGACGGCGCGCCCGAAGACGTTCTGGTCGATGGAGTACGGGGACTTCTTGGTGGTCGCGATCGGGAGCTGCTTCTCCTCGCAGAAGGCGATCGCCTTGTCCCGGGTCATCGCGTAGTCGCGGACCGGGGCGATGCACTTGAGGTCGGGGGCGAGGGCGACGATGCCCGCCTCGAAGCGGACCTGGTCGTTGCCCTTGCCGGTGCAGCCGTGGGCGACGGTCGTGGCGCCGTGCTTCTTGGCGGCGGCGACCAGGTGCTTGACGATGGCCGGCCGGGAGAGAGCCGAGACCAGCGGGTACCGGTCCATGTAGAGGGCGTTGGCCTTGATCGCCGGGAGGCAGTACTCGTTGGCGAACTCGTCCGAGGCGTCGGCGACCTCGGCCTCGACCGCACCGCAGTCGAGCGCGCGCTTGCGGATGACGTCCAGGTCCTCGCCGCCCTGGCCGACGTCCACGGCAACGGCGATGACCTCGGCGCCCGTCTCCTCGGCGATCCAGCCGATGGCGACGGAGGTGTCCAGGCCGCCCGAGTAGGCGAGTACGACGCGCTCGGTCACGGGTTTCTCCTTACGGTGCATTCAACGACAGGCATAACTATGCACTACTCCGTATGTTTCGTCAATCGACCTGCCGGGGGATCCCCGCGCACCCCCCACCGGCCCCGCCTGACCTGCGCATATATGAGAGGCGTGGCAGGCTCGCCGCTGCCTACGATCAGCCCTGACAACTACAAGGGAGGGCGCATGGTCACGGACGCGCAGACACGGCTCCCGCTGCCGGGGAGCCCGGCGGCGGAGTGGATCGCCTTCGACCACGCGGTCCGGCGGGACCACTGCTGGTCGTACGCGAGCCCCGTCGAGACGCCGGACGCCGTGCGGCTGTGCCACCGCGACGGCCGGATCCGCGAGGGGGCGCTGCGGGCGCCGTCACCGCTGCCGGCGGAGCTCGTCGCGATCCGGTGCACGGACTGGGTTCCGGCCGTCCGGAAGCAGGCCCGGCGGGTCCTGGCCGCAGCCCTGGCGGACGACCCCGCGGGCACCCTGCGCCGGCTGACACCGGTCGTCATGCGGCTGGGCCGGCGCGAGCAGGGCGCCTGGGCGCTGGAGCGCTTCGAGGCCGTGCTGGACGGCGACCGCGGCCTCCTCGGCGAGCTGCGCGGGAGCGCGGACCCGCTGACCCGGCGGTTCGCGGCGCGGCTGACCCTCGCTGCCGGGCTGCTGGACGCACGGGAACGGGCCCGGCTGGCGGCCGGCGAGCCGGACCCGGTTGCGGCCGGGATGTGGACGGACGGGACGCTGGCCGCCCTGGCCGCCGACGGGCCGGACGACGAGGCGGTCGACACCCTGCTCGGCGGGCACAGCCCGATGGTCCGCTCCGCCGGGGTCACCGCCCTGCGCGGGGCCGGCCGGACCACCGAGGCCGTCGGCCACCTCGACGACCGCTCCGGGCTGGTCCGGGCCTGTGCCCGCTGGCTGGTCCGCCAGGGTGGCGGCGACCCGTACACGGTGTGCCGCGAGCGGCTGGCCGACCCCGCCCGCGTGACCCCGTACGCGGTGACCGGCTTCGCCGAGTGCGCGACCCGTCGCCCTCGGTGGCCCGCGAGGCGGCCCGGAGCCTGAGCGCCTCCGCCCTGCTGCTGCCCGTCGACTGGCTGACGGCCCGCATCGCGCCCGGGCAGCCGCCGCACACCCGCCGGGCCGCCTACCGGCTGCTGTTCGCCCGGGGCGGGGTGGACGGACTGCGGGCATCCGTCGAGCTGCTGACAGACCGTGACCCGAGCCTGCGGGCGATCTCCGCGCAGCGCGTCCAGAGCATGTGGTCCCCGTACCGGGCTCCGGACCTGCCGATTCGCGATCCGGAGGTCGGCGCCCTCCTGGACCGGTGCACACACTTGTTCAGCGGGTACGTCATGCGGCAGATGCGCGCACGGCTCGGGCTCGAGACCCGACCCGACCGCTCGGACGGATACTGATCACATGGGAAAACTTCACGAACGAATAGACGGCCGACTGCGCAAGTTCATCGAGGAGCAGCCGGTCTTCTTCACCGCGACCGCCCCGCTCGCGGGTGACGGTCACGTCAACCTGTCCCCCAAGGGCCGCGCCGGAACCCTCGTCGTCATCGACGAGCAGACCCTGGCCTACCTGGACTTCGGGGGCAGCGGCGCCGAGACCGTCGCCCACGTCCGGGAGAACGGCCGGATCACCCTGATGTGGTGCGCGTTCTCCGGGCCGCCCAACATCGTGCGCATCCACGGCGAGGGCGAGGCGGTCTTCCGTGACGACCCCCGCTGGGGCGAGCTGGTCGCCCTGTTCGGCGAGGCCGACGGCCCGGCGGCGCGGGCGGTCGTCCTGGTCCATGCCCGCCGGATCTCCGATGTCTGCGGGTACGCCGTCCCCCTGATGGAGTACCAGGGCGAGCGGACGCTGCACGCCGAGTACTTCGGCCGCAAGACGGACGAGGAGTTCGCGGCGTACTGCGAGAAGAAGGAATTCATCGGATCGAGCCTCGACGGCCTGCCTGCGCTGCCACTGCCCCTTCCGCCCCGTACCGTCTGACATGTGCTGCGTACCGCTGTAGTCACTGTCTCACTGATCGTCACGACCCTGCTCCCGCAGGGCCCCGCGCCCCTGCCCGCCCGTCTCGCCGACACCGGCGGCGGCAGTCAGCTGATCACCGCCGTCGCACCGACGCCCGGCTCCACGACCGGCCGGGTGATCTGGTGGGAGCGGTGGGCAGGGCGGTGGCACCGGTCCGGGAGTGCACCCGCGCGCTTCGGGTCGGGGGGCCTCACCGAGGGTGCGACGCGGGTCCAGGGCACCAGCACCACGCCCACCGGCCTGTACGAACTCCCCTACGCCTTCGGGATCCGGCGGGCACCGGCCGGCACGGACCACACGTACCGGAAGGTGGGCGCCGATTCGTGGTGGTGCCAGGACAACGCGTCCGCGCACTACAACCGCTGGGTCGAGCCGCTGCCCGCGGACTGCGCGCCGGGCGAGGCCGAGCAGCTGGTGACGTACGAGAAGCAGTACGCGCACGCCATGGTCATCGCCTTCAACTACGACCGGCCCGTACGCGGCCGGGGCGCCGGGATCTTCCTGCACGTCAACGGCAAGGGCGCGACAGCCGGTTGCGTGTCGGTGCCGGAGCAGGCGATGCGGGCGATCCTGCGCTGGGCGGACCCGCGCCGCCGTCCGCACATCGCGATCGGCACGGAGTCCGGGGACCTGGCCGTGACCCGGTACTGACCGGGCGACCCCGGCCGCGCGGCCGGGGTCAGCTCTCCTTCTGCGCCAGACGCAGCAGGTGGTCGGCGAGGGCCTGGCCGCCCACCGGGTCCCGGCTGATCAGCATCAGGGTGTCGTCGCCCGCGATCGTGCCGAGGATCTCCCGGAGCTCGGCCTGGTCGATCGCCGAGGCGAGGAACTGCGCCGCACCCGGCGGGGTGCGCAGGACCACGAGGTTCGCGGAGGCCTCCGCCGAGATCAGCAGCTCCCCGGAGAGGCGCCGCATGCGCTCCTCCTTCGCGGACTCGCCGAGCGGTGCCTGCGGGGTGCGGAAGCCGCCCTCGCTGGGCACCGCGTAGATCAGCTCGCCGCCGGTGTTGCGGATCTTCACCGCGCCCAGCTCGTCGAGGTCGCGGGAGAGCGTCGCCTGGGTGACGCTCAGCCCGTCGTCGGCGAGCAGTTTGGCCAGCTGGCTCTGGGAGCGGACCGGCTGCCGGTTGAGGATGTCCACGATCCGGCGGTGACGCGCGGTGCGGGTCTGCGGGACGGCCTGGCCGCCTTGCTCGTTGTCCTGCGCCTGACTCATCGTCGTCTCATTCTCCGGATCCGTCCCCGCCTGCTGCGTCAAGGATGCCGGGCAGGGCCCGGACGAACGCTTCCGCCTCGGCCTCGGTGAGTACGTACGGCGGCATGAGCCGTACGACGTCGGGGGCGGGTGCGTTGACCAGGAAGCCGGCATCCTGAGCCGCCTGCTGCACCCGGGCGGCGAGCGGCTCGGTCAGCACGATACCCAGCAGCAGGCCGGAGCCCCGGACGTGGGAGACCAGGGCGTGGCCCGCGCCCTCGATCCCGGACCGCAGCCGCTCGCCCCGGGCCTTGACCCGGTCGAGCAGCCCCTGGCTCGCGATCGTGTCGATGACGGCGAGGCCGGCGGCGCAGGCGACCGGGTTCCCGCCGAAGGTGGTGCCGTGCTGGCCCGGCTGGAGCAGATCGGCCACCGGGCCGAAGGCGACCACCGCGCCGATGGGCAGGCCGCCGCCCAGCCCCTTGGCGAGGGTGACGATGTCGGGTTCCACGTCCTCGTGGGCCTGGTGCTCGAACCACTGGCCGCACCGGCCGATGCCGGTCTGGACCTCGTCGAGGACGAGCAGGGTGCCGGTGGCGCGGGTGATCTCGCGGGCGGCCGTCAGGTACCCGGCGGGGGGCACGACGACGCCGTTCTCGCCCTGGATGGGCTCGATGACGACGAGCGCGGTCTCCTCGGTGACGGCGGCCCGCAGGGCCTCCACGTCACCGAACGGGACGTGCGTGACGTCGCCCGGCAGCGGGCGGAAGGGTTCCTGCTTCTTCGGCTGGCCGGTGAGCGCGAGGGCGCCCATGGTCCGGCCGTGGAAGCCGCCGTCGGTGGCGACCATGTGGGTCCGCCCGGTCAGCCGGCCGATCTTGAAGGCGGCCTCGATGGACTCGGCGCCGGAGTTGCAGAAGAAGACCTTGCCGGGGCGGCCGAAGAGCTGCAGCAGCCGCTCGCCGAGCGCGACGACCGGCTCGGAGACGAACAGGTTGGAGACGTGGCCGAGCGTGGAGATCTGGTCGGTCACGGCCGCCACGATCGCCGGGTGGGCGTGACCGAGGGCGTTGACCGCGATGCCGCCGACGAAGTCGGTGTACTGCTTCCCGTCGGCGTCCCACACCTGGGCGCCCTCGCCGCGTACGAGCGCGACCGCGGGGGTGCCGTAGTTGTTGGCCAGCGCGCCCTGCCAGCGAGCGCCGTACTGCTGGTTGCCGGTGCCCTGCGTCATTCCGTTCCCCCTGACTGGCCGTCGGGCACGACCATCGTGCCGATTCCGGAGTCCGTGAAGATCTCCAGCAGGATCGAGTGCTGGACCCGCCCGTCGAGCACGCGGGCGGTGTTCACGCCGTTGCGCACGGCGTGCAGGCAGCCCTCCATCTTGGGCACCATGCCGCTGGACAGCTCGGGCAGCAGCTTCTCCAGCTCGCTGACGGTGAGCTTGCTGATGACCTCGTCGCTGTTGGGCCAGTCCGCGTAGAGGCCTTCGACGTCGGTGAGGACCATCAGCGTCTCGGCGCCCAGCGCGGCGGCGAGCGCCGCGGCCGCCGTGTCGGCGTTGACGTTGTAGACGTGGTGGTCGTCGGCGCTGCCCGCGATGGAGGAGATGACCGGGATCCGGCCGTCCGCCAGCAGCGCCTCGATCGCGCCGGTGTCGATGGAGGTGATCTCCCCGACCCGGCCGATGTCGATGACCTCGCCGCCGATCTCCGGGCTGTGCTTGGTCGCGATGATGGTGCGGGCGTCCTCGCCGGTCATGCCGACGGCGAGCGGCCCGTGCTGGTTGAGCAGTCCGACCAGCTCGCGCTGGACCTGGCCCGCCAGGACCATCCGGACGACGTCCATGGCTTCCGGGGTCGTCACCCGCAGGCCCGCCTTGAACTCGCTGACCAGGCCCTGCTTGTCGAGCTGGGCGTTGATCTGGGGGCCGCCGCCGTGCACGACGACCGGCTTCAGGCCGGCCTGGCGCAGGAAGACCACGTCCTGGGCGAAGGCGGCCTTGAGGTCCTCGTCGATCATGGCGTTGCCGCCGAACTTGATCACGACGACCTTGCCGTTGTGGCGGGTGAGCCACGGCAGGGCCTCGATGAGGATCTGCGCCTTGGGCAGGGCGGTGTGCTTGCGGGCGGTGCCGGGCTGGCCGGCCTTCTCGTCGCTCATGAGGAGTACGCGCTGTTCTCGTGGACGTAGTCGGCGGTCAGGTCGTTGGCCCAGATGACGGCCGATTCGCTGCCGTTGGCCAGGTCGGCGGTGATGCGGACCTCGCGGTCCTTCATCGAGACCAGGTCGCGGTCCTCGCCGACCGATCCGTTCCTGCAGACCCAGACGCCGTTGATGGCGACGTTCAGCCGGTCCGGGTCGAAGCCGGCCTTGGTGGTGCCGATCGCGGAGAGCACCCGGCCCCAGTTCGGGTCCTCGCCGTGGATGGCGCACTTGAGCAGGTTGTTCCGGGCGATGGACCGGCCGACCTCGACCGCGTCGTCCTCGCTGACCGCGCCGATGACCTCGATGCGGATGTCCTTGCTGGCGCCCTCGGCGTCGCCGATCAGCTGGCGGGCGAGGTCGTCACAGACCTTGCGCACGGCCTCGGCGAAGTCCTCGTACGCGGGCACCTGTCCGGAGGCCCCGGAGGCGAGCAGCAGCACCGTGTCGTTGGTGGACATGCAGCCGTCGGAGTCGACCCGGTCGAAGGTGGTGCGGGTGGCGGCGCGCAGGGCCTTGTCGAGGGTGGCGCTGTCGAGGTCTGCGTCGGTGGTGAGGACGACGAGCATGGTGGCGAGGCCGGGGGCGAGCATGCCCGCGCCCTTGGCCATGCCGCCCACGGTCCAGCCGCCCTGGGAGACGGTGGCCGTCTTGTGCACGGTGTCGGTGGTCTTGATGGCGATGGCGGCGGCCTCGCCGCCGTCTGCGGACAGGGCCGCGGCCGCCGTCTCGATGCCCGGGAGCAGCTTGTCCATGGGGAGCAGGACGCCGATCAGGCCCGTGGAGGCGACCGCGATCTCCCCGGCGTTGAAGTCTGCGCCGAGGACCTCGGCGACCTTCTCCGCGGTGGCGTGGGTGTCCTGGAAGCCCTTGGGGCCGGTGCAGGCGTTGGCGCCGCCGGAGTTCAGGACGACCGCGCCGACGGCGGCCCCGCGCAGGACCTGCTCGGACCAGTGCACGGGTGCGGCCTTGACGCGGTTGGTGGTGAAGACGCCCGCGGCGGCCAGACGCGGCCCGTTGTTGACCACGAGGGCCAGGTCGGGGTTGCCGTTGGCCTTGATCCCGGCGGCGATGCCCGCTGCCGTGAATCCCTGTGCTGCCGTGACGCTCACGGTGCGACTCCGATCGTGGAAAGCCCGAGCTCCTCGGGGAGCCCGAGGGCGATGTTCATGCTCTGCACCGCGCCGCCGGCGGTGCCCTTGGTCAGGTTGTCGATGGCGCTGACGGCGATGATCCGGCGGGCGGACTCGTCGTAGGCGACCTGGACGTGGACGGCGTTGGACCCGTGGACCGACTTGGTGGACGGCATCCGGCCCTCGGGCAGCAGGTGGACGAAGGGTTCGTCCGCGTACGCCTTCTCGTAGGCGGCCCGCAGCGATTCGGCGGTGGTGCCGGGGAGCGCCTTGGCCGAGCACGTGGCGAGGATGCCCCGCGCCATGGGCACGAGGGTCGGCGTGAACGAGACCGAGACGCGCTCTCCCGCGAGGGGGCTGAGGTTCTGCACCATCTCGGGCGTGTGACGGTGTCCGCCGCCCACGCCGTACGGGGTCACCGAGCCCATCACCTCGGCGCCGAGCAGGTGGGGCTTGAGGGCCTTGCCCGCGCCGGAGGTGCCGGTGGCGGCGACGATCACTGCCTCCGGCTCGGCGAACTTCCCCTGATAGGCGGGGAAGAGGGCGAGGGAGACGGCGGTGGGGAAGCAGCCGGGGACGGCGATGCGCCTGGTCCCGGTCAGCGCCTCGCGGGCACCGGGCAGTTCGGGGAGCCCGTAGGGCCAGGTCCCGGCGTGCGGCGCGCCGTAGAAGGCGTCCCAGTCGGCGGAGTCCTTGAGCCGGTGGTCGGCGCCCATGTCGACGACGAGGACGTCCTCGCCGAGCTGGGCGGCGACGGCGGCGGACTGGCCGTGCGGGAGGGCGAGGAAGACGACGTCGTGGCCGGCGAGGACCTCGGGGGTGGTGGCCTCCAGGGTCCGTCCCGCGAGCGGCACGAGGTGCGGTTGCAGGGAGCCGAGGGGTTGTCCGGCGTTGGAGTTGCCGGTCAGGGCGCCGATCTCCACCTCGGGGTGCGAGAGCAGGAGGCGCAGGACTTCACCGCCCGCGTATCCGCTCGCTCCGGCCACCGCTGCACGTACCACCATCGGACCCTCCTCATCGATGGCATGACTATACGTACTAGCGCACGTTTATGCAATGTCAGAGGTCTCGACGGGCGGAGTGCGGAGCGGGGGGTGACGACTGCGGCGCCCCTGGAAGATGTGTAGCAGGAAAGACCGCGCTCCGACGGCGTTTCCGTCGCGAGCGGCCCGCCGGGACGATGCGGTTGGACGCACAGTTCGACGGGACGCCGGGAGCGTCCCCCTGGACGCGTCTAGGCCGGGGCCTGCAGGGAGAGGTACCACTGCCCGGACCAGCCCGTCAGGGTCATCGTGGACAGCGGGCGGACGTCCACGTTCCAGTAGGTCAGCGGGGGCGCCTTCAGCGCGTACACCAGGGCCGCCCGGACCACCGAGGGCTCCGCCACCGCCACGATCTCGCCCCCGTCGTCGGCGGGCCGGGTGTCGAGCCAGCCCCCGATCCGGGAGATGAAGGCGAGCAGGGACTCGCCCCCGTGCGGGGCGGACCTCGGATCGCTGAGCCACAGGTCCACCGCCCCGGGCTCGTGGGCGGTCACCTCGGCCAGGGTCAGCCCCCGCCAGCGGCCCATGTCGCACTCCCGCAGCGCGGGCTGCGCGAGGGGCGCGTACCCGAGGGCCTCGCCCGTGGCACGGCTGCGCGGGGTCGGCGAGCAGTAGCGCAGCCCGGCGGAGCCCAGGGGTACGAGGCCCTGTGCGGCGGACTCCACCGACCGCCAGCCGGCCCCGTCCAGCGGGCGGTCGTCGTCGAAGCGCTCGGCGAGCAGCGAGGAACTACGGGCTGCGGCGACAAGCGAAACCCGAACATGCATGCGGCGATGGTGAGCCGCGTACCGCGTGCGGTCAAGCGTCCGGACCGACGCCTTCGGCCAGGCCCGTCCGCAGCCGGTGGACCGCCTCCACCAGTTCCCCGGGGCCCGCGACCCCGGCGAAGCTCAGCCTGACGTGCGGGCCCGGCGGTTCCGCGCAGAAGTACGGGCGGCCGGGAGCCACCGCCACCCCGGCGCGCAGGGCCGCCGCCGCGAAGGCCGCGTCGTCGCCGCCCCCGGTCGGCCGCACCCACAACTGGTAGCCGCCGCTCGGCAGGTGCGGCAGTTCCAGCCCGGGCAGTTCCCGGCGCAGCGCCCCCGCGAGGACGTCGCGCCGGTGGCGCAGCTCGGCGGCCACCGTCCGCAGGTGACGGGGCCAGGCGGGCGCGCCGACCAGTTCCAGGGCCGCCTCCTGCAGCGGCCGGGGCACGAAGAAGCTGTCCACGATCTGAATGGCGCGCAGCCGGTCCACCACCGGGCCCCGGGCGGCCAGGGCGCCGACCCGCAGGCTGGGCGAGGTGGATTTGGTCAGCGACCGGACGTGCACCACCACTCCGTCGGTGTCCTCGGCGGCCAGGGTGGCGGGCGGCGGACCGGCGTCCTCGTGGGCCAGGGCCCGGGCGTAGTCGTCCTCGACGACGAAGGCCCCGGCGGCCCGCGCGATGCGCAGCACCTCGGCGCGCCGCCCCGCGGCCAGTACCGCCCCGGTCGGGTTCTGGAAGAGCGGCTGGCATACGAACACCCGCGCCCCGGTCGCTTCGAAGGCGGCGGCCAGCAGCTCCGGCCGGACCCCGTCGGCATCCACCGGGACCGGGACGGGCCGGCACCCGGAGGCCCGCGCGATGGCCAGCAGCCCGGGGTAGGTCGGGGACTCCACCAGGATCGGCGCCCCGGGCGGGGCGAGCGCCCGCAGGGCGGTGGCCAGGGCGCTCTGCCCGCCCGCGGTGATCAGCACATCGGCCGCGACGACGGCACCGCCGATCTCCCGGGCGAACCAGTCGCGCAGCTCGGGCAGCCCCTCCAGGGGCGGCCGCCCCCAGGCTCCGGGCCGCCGCCCGGCCCGGGCCAGCGCGGCCGCCATGGCCCGCTCGGGCTGGAGGGAGCGGTGCAGGTAGCCGCTGTTGAGCTCGATCACCCCGGACGGCGGCGCGGCCAGGCAGCCCAGCACTCCGGTGGCGTCGACGGACCGCGGGACGGTCTCCCCGGCCCCCTCGGCACTGAGGGCGACCTCCTGCCAGGAGGTGTCCCCGATCGCGGGCGCCTCCGTGCGCGGCGGGGCGCGGAAGACTCCCGCGCCGGGCCGGGTGACCACCAGGCCCTCGGCGGCGAGCTGCGCGAGGGCCCGGGAGACGGTGACGGGGCTGACCCGGAAGCGCTCCACCAGAGCCCGGCTCGACGGGAGCTTTCCATCCACCGGGTAGCGGTTGAGCTCGGACCTCAGGGATTCGGCCAGTTCCGCCACACTGCTACGCTCATACATGACAGCACAGAATAGCGCTACTCTCCCGACCACGATAGCGGTCAAGAACCCGGTGCGCCGGGGCACCGCCCTCGCCCTGCTCGGCGTCGTCGCCTTCTCGCTGACCTTCCCCGCCACCGCATGGGGGCTGGAGAGCTTCGGCCCGTGGTCGCTGGTCGCGCTGCGCAGTGTCCTCGCCGCCGCCATCGCCGGCGCCTTCCTGCTGGCCCGGCGGGTCCCGCTGCCCGCCCGCGAGCACTGGGCCGGGCTCGCCGTCGTCGCCGGCGGGGTGGTCGTCGGGTTCCCGATGCTCACCACCCTCGCGCTGACGACCTCCACGACCTCGCACGCCGCCGTGGTGGTCGGTCTCCTGCCGCTCACCACCGCCGCGCTGTCGGCGCTGCGCACCGGAGCCCGGCCGTCCCGGGCCTTCTGGGCCGCGGCCCTCGCCGGGGCCGCCGTCGTGCTGGGCTTCACCCTCGCCCAGAGTGGCGGCGCTCTCTCGGCCGGCGATGCCTACCTGTTCGGCGCCCTGCTGGTGTGCGCCGCCGGATACACCGAGGGCGGGCGCCTCGCCCGGCTGCTGCCCGGCTGGCAGGTGATCGGCTGGGCGCTGGTCCTGTGCCTGCCGCTCAGCCTGGCGGGCTCCGTGGCCGGGCTCGCGTACGAGCCGGTGCACCTGAGCGCTCACGGGCTCGCCGGGCTGGTCTGGGTGGCGGCCGGCTCCACCTTCCTCGGCCTGTACGTCTGGTACCGGGGCATGGCCGAGATCGGGGCGCCGAGGGCCAGCCAGCTCCAGCTCGCCCAGCCGCTGCTGACCCTCGTCTGGTCGGTCGGCCTGCTGGGCGAGCACCTCACTCCCGCGGCACCGGCCGCCGCCTGCGCGGTCCTCGTCTGCATCGCGGTGACCCAACGGGTCAAATAGCCGCACTACGACCTAAACTGCTAGCACCGGATCGGACCGCCACCGAGGAGGTCAGTTATGCGCGCGACCGAGGGCGACCAGCTGGTGCAGCACGGCAGGATCGTCGGACAGCACGACAAGGTGGGCGAGATCACCCAGGTCCTGGGCGAGAACGGAACCCCCCCGTACCGGGTCCGCTTCGAGGACGGACACGAGGCACTGATGGCTCCCGGACCCGACTGCACGGTCCGCCACCCCGCAGAGCCCACTCACTGAATCAGCGCGGGACGGCCGCCGAGCCGTAGTGGTCGGCGACCACCCGGGCCATCGCTCCGTTGGGGTCCGCGGCCACCTGCTTCGCCGAGAAGTAGACGTGGCCGCGGACCTCCGGATAAGCGGCGGCGAAGCGCAGGTGCTCCGACAGCTCCCCCGGGTCCCGCCAGGCGGCGGTGGGGCTGTCCGCGTCGCAGCGGTACAGGGCCTCCCCCACGTACAGCTCGACGTCCGTGCCGGCGACGGTCTTCGCCCACCACGGCACGATGTCGGCGTAGTCGGCGGTGGGGTGCCCGATGTGCCAGTACGCCTGCGGCACGATGTAGTCGATCCAGCCCTCCCGCACCCACTTGCGGGTGTCCGCGTACAGGTCGTCGTAGGTTCCGAGGCCCGCGCGCGTCGGTGAACCGGTCGGGTCCCGGTCGGAGTTGCGCCAGACCGCAAAGGGGCTGATCCCGAAGCGGGGCGCCGGCCGGAGCGCCCGCAGCCGCGCGGACATCTCGCGCACCAGGGTGTCGATGTTGCTGCGGCGCCAGGCGGCGCGGGAGGCGAAGCCCCCGCCGTACTCCTCGAAGGCGTCGTCGTCGTCGAAGTACTCCCCCGCCACCGGGTACGGGTAGAAGTAGTCGTCCCAGTGCACCGCGTCCAGCGGGTAGCGGGAAACGGCGTCGAACATGGCGTCCTGGACGAAGCGCCGCACCTCGGGCAGGCCCGGGTTGTAGTAGAGCTTGCCGCCGTACTCCACCGTCCAGCCGGGATTGCGCCGCGCCGGGTGCGTGGACGTCAGCCGGTCGGGGTCGGTGTGGTTGGCCACGCGGAACGGGTTGAACCAGGCGTGCAGCTCCAGCCCGCGGGCGTGCGCCTCGGCGACGGCCGTACCCAGCGGGTCCCAGCCCGGATCGACCCCCTGCTCCCCGGTCAGCCACTGCGACCAGGGCTCCAGCTTCGAGGGCCAGAACGCGTCCGCCGCCGGCCGGACCTGGAGGACCACCGCGTTCAGGCGCCGCTCGACAGCGACGTCGAGGAGCTCGAGCAGCTCCGCCCGCTGCCGCGCGGTGGAGAGTCCGCTCTCGGAGGGCCAGTCCACATTCGCCACGGAGGCGATCCACATCCCGCGGAAGTCGGCGGCGGCGGCCCGGGCGGGGATCCCGCCGGAGGTCCGCGTTGAGGTCTCCCCCGAGACTCCGCCCGAGGTCCGCCGCGCCGCCGCCGCGGCGGGGCCGGCCGTGGCGGCGGCGATCACCCCCACGGCTCCGGCCAGCAGTGCCCGTCGGCCGATGTACGTCATGTGACATCTCCGTTTCGCTGAGTGACATTGCACGATGCCCGCTCAGCATGCCCGCCCCGGCCCGCCGCCCGGCGCAAGGTCGGGAGTAACGTCGGGGGGCGTGGCGGGCGCCGGAATCGTACGGGGGACCCGCCGACGGATGAGCTGCGAAAGGCACGAAGTGACTGACCTCCCTTCCGACATCACACGGGTCGGCGTAGTGGGCTGTGGCCAGATGGGCGCGGGTATCGCCGAGGTGTGCGCCCGCAGTGGCCTTGAGGTCAAGGTCGCCGAGACCACCGGCGAAGCCCTGGAGATCGGCCGTACCCGGCTTCACAACTCCCTGACCAAGGCCGCCGAACGCGGCAAGATCAGCGAGGAGGAGCGGGACGCCACCCTGGCCCGCCTCACCTTCACCACCGACCTCGGCGAGTTCGCCGACCGGGACCTCGTCATCGAGGCGGTCGTCGAGAACGAGCAGGTCAAGACGGAGATCTTCCAGGTCCTCGACCAGGTGATCACCCGCCCGGACGCGATCCTGGCGTCCAACACCTCCTCGATCCCGCTGGTCAAGCTGGCCGTCGCGACCTCGCGGCCCGACCAGGTCATCGGCATCCACTTCTTCAACCCGGCACCGGTGCAGAAGCTCGTCGAGCTGATCCCCGCACTGACCACGGGCGAGGAGACGGTCAAGCGGGCCGAGGCCCTGGTGCGGGACGTGCTCGGCAAGCACGCGGTCCGCGCCCAGGACCGTTCCGGTTTCGTGGTCAACGCGCTCCTCGTGCCCTACCTGCTGTCCGCGATCCGGATGTTCGAGTCCGGCATCGCGAGCCGTGAGGACATCGACAACGGCATGGAGCTGGGCTGCGCCCACCCCATGGGTCCGCTCAAGCTCTCGGACCTCATCGGCCTGGACACCATCGCCTCGATCGCCGATTCGATGTACGCCGAGTACAAGGAGCCGCTCTACGCCGCTCCCCCGCTGCTCCAGCGCATGGTCGACGCCGGCCGTCTGGGCCGCAAGACGGGCGCGGGGTTCTACCCGTACGGCTGACCCCCTACGGCCGGCCGAGCCGGAGGTGGTGCAGCAGGAGCAGCCCGGCCGCCATGTTGGCGGCCGGGATCTCCCCGCGGGCGATCATGTCCGGCACCAGCTTGAGCGGAACCCACTCCCGCCGCGAGGACTCGAAATCGTCCTCCGGATGCCCGATGTGGGTGGCCCCGTCCGCCCAGTAGAGGTGGTGGCGGGCGTCGGTCAGTCCGTTGGACGGTTCGACGGTCATCAGGTGGTGGAGCGGGCCGGGCCGCCAGCCCGACTCCTCCTCCATCTCGCGGGCCGCCGCGACCGCGATGTCCTCGCCGTCCTCGACCACCCCGGCGGGCAGTTCCCAGCCCCAGCTGTCGGTGATGAAGCGGTGCCGCCAGAGCAGCAGCACCTCGTTGGCCTCGTTCACGGCGGTGGCGACGGCGACCGGCCGCAGCCGGATCACGAAGTGGTCCAGGTGCCGGCCGTCGGGAAGTTCCACATCGGCGAGATTCACGTCGAACCAACGGTTCTTGTACACAGTCTGCTCACTCAGGTTCATCCACTGCACGGCAGTGCCACCTTCCTTTCGACCAGGTGGCAAACATGGCAGCAGCTGACCCGTCACAGCGGAACGCGCAGCGCCCCGTCGATGAGCCTCGCGGTCTCCTCCGCACCCGTACAACCGCTGGTCAGGAGCTGTTCGCGGACCGTCCGCAGCCGGTCGCGCAGCCGCAGCGACTCCATGCCCTTGGCCCGCTCGGCCATCTCGGCGGCGGACGCCGCGGCCCGGTCGGCCTCCCCCTGGCGCAGCTGGATCTCGCACAGCATCGCCAGCCGGTGCACCCGCCCGCGGTCGTGCGCGGGGGTGCCGACGGCGGCGGCCGCCTGGACGTGCGCGGCCTCCAGATCGCCCAGACTGAGCAGCGCCTCGGCGACCTGGACGTTGACGAGCCCCGGCTGCACGTAGCCGGTCTCGTCCGGTTCGCTGCCCGGGCTGATCCGCGCGGCGGCCGCCTCCGCCTTGCGGATGCAGGCCAGTGCGGCCCGGGTGTCCCCGAGTTGGGCGTACGCCTTGGCCTGCATGGCGTACAGGTCCGCGGCCAGCGCCGGGGTGGTGTGCCGCCCGGCGGCGCGCAGCGCGGCCTCGGCGAAGGCGACGGCCTGGCGGTACTCCCGCAGGTGCAGGGACTGGTTGACGATCAGCGCGATGACGTACGCCCCGAGCCCGCGGTCCCCGCTCGCCTTGGCCAGGCGCAGGGCCTGGTGGAAGTAGCGCTGGGCCAGCCCGTGGGCGTCCGAGTCGTACGCGCAGATCCCCGCCACCGCCACCAGGGACCCCGTGGCCCGGTGCAGTCGGCGGCCGAGGTCGTCGGAGTAGCTCCCGCGCAGCATGGGCGCGGTCTCGCTGCCGAGGAAGCGCACGATCCGGTCCCGCGTGGCCAGGCCGCCGGCCCGGCGGTACATCAGCTCGTAGTGGGCGCGGGCGGACTTCAGGATCTCGATGTGCTCGGGACCGATCGGGGTCGGGCCCTCGCGGGAGACGTCGGCGTCCTCGGGCGGATTCTCCCATTCCCACACCGGGATGACGGCGGGCGTCCCGGTGACCGCCTCGGCCGCGAGCAGCTGGGGCCGCGCCTGACCGTCGGAACGCCACAGGGCTGCGGCCCGGTCCACGAACCCGCTGAGCGGCGAGGCGTGCAGCGGAACGGGCTGGTCCGCCGCGCCGAGCCCGATGTCGTCCAGCCCGAGGGGCCGCCGCAGCCTGCCGCCGAGCACCTCGCAGATCAGGTCGGGGACCTGCCCCCTGGGCCGCTGGCCCTTCAACCACCGCGCCACGGCGGTGTGTTCGTAGCGCAGTGCGAGTCCGCGGGTGCGGCCTGCCTGGTTCACGTACGCGGCGAGTCCGGCGTGGGACATGCCCGCCTCGGCGAGGAGGGCGTCGAGCAGGACATTGGGCTGCATGGGCCGCTCCAAGGGCTCGTCGGTCTCAGGCTAATGGGTGCTCGGTTCACACGGGGTGTGAACCGAGTACGCGCATAAATGCGATGCGCACTCTGCCGCACGGACCCCCCGGGGCGCTTCACTGAAGAGCCTCGCCAAGAGGCAGCTCGGGTCGTCGGCTCCCCCTCGTACAGTGCGACGACCCGTCACCGCGCCGCCCGTTCTGCTGTCTGCCCGACACTCCATGGCAGGCGGGCGGCGCGTTCCGGCTCCGCCGGCGCCCGGTTGGTCGCCGCGCCCCGGCAGGGGCCGGGCCGAGAGCGCGCGCCGGGCTCATCCACCGGGCCCGGCGCGCGTGTCCGAGGCCGGTGGTCAGGACCGGTCGTTGCGCAGCACCAGCAGGGCGACGTCGTCGGCGAGCCGCCCTCCGGTGTGCCGCAGCAGAGCGGCGTGCACGCCCGCCACCAGCCGCGTGGGCGTGGCCGCCGGCTCCGCCGCGAGGGCGCCGGGCAGGTCGAAGAACCGCCCGGCCCGGTCGCGGGCGTCCTCGGCCCCGTCGGTGTGCAGGAACAGCGTCTCCCCGGGCCGCAGTTCCCCGCACGACTGTGGCCGCAGGTCCGCCGGTACGGGCACCACCCCGAGCGGCGGCATCGTCTCGCCCCGGGCCGGCGGCAGTACCTGCGTGGGCCGCTGCGCGGAACCTCCCCCGCCCCGCCCCTTCCCCGAACCGGACAGTGCCCGGACCGGGTCAGCCGGCGTTCGGGGCACGGGGCCCGCTGCGGAGCCCCGGCTGCGCGGAGCGCAGTGCTCCAGGACCGCCGCCGGGCGCAGCACGTACGGCCACGGGTGGCCGCAGTTCAGGGCCAGCAGGGTGCCGTCCCCGGCGATCTGGAGAAGCAGGACCGTCACGAACTCCTCCGCCGCCGCGGACTCCGGCTCGGCCCGCGCCCGGTCACGGACGTGGCGGCCCAGCGCCCGCTCCATCCGCCGCAGCACACCGGCCAGTGAGGGCTCGTCGTACGCCGCTTCGCGGAAGGCCCCGAGCACCGCGGCGGCCGTCCCCAGCGCCGGCAGCCCGTGGCCCCGTACGTCCCCGATCACCACCCGGATCCCGTGCGCCGTCGGCACGGCCTCGTACAGGTCACCGCCCACCGCCGCGCCCCGGCTCGCCGACAGCTGCGCCGCGGCCAGCGTCAGGCCCTCGATGCGCCCCGGCAGCGGCCGCAGCAGGGCGCGCTGCGCGGCGCCCGCGATCTCCTGGGAGCGGCGCAGCTCTGCCAGCAGCCCGCGCCGGATGTGCAGCGCGCAGCCGGTGGCCAGCAGCAGGAAGGCGGCGCAGGTCGCCAGGCTCGGGACCAGCCGCCCCGGAGTGGACAGTTCCCAGGACACCGCGGCGCCGCCCCAGGCCAGGACACAGACCCGGCGCACCAGGGGCACCTCTCCACGCGTGACCATCCGTAGGACTCCCCTCCGGCCGGATCGATTGTGCCGACCGGCCGGCGCCCCGGACACGGGTCACCGGGCATTGCACCCGAACGAGTGTGGGGCGCATCCGGTGGTCCGGATGCGCCCCTCACTCGTGTACGGAACGGTTACGCGCCCCGGAGCACCGCCCCGGTCCGCTCGCCCGCCAGGGCCACCGCCGCGTCGCGCGCGGCCGTGGACTCCTCGGCGGTCAGCGTCCGGTCGGCCGCGCGGAAGCGCAGCGCGTAGGCCAGGGACTTCTTGCCCTCGCCGACCTGCTCACCGGTGAACACGTCGAACAGCCGCAGCGATTCGAGGAGTTCGCCCGCGCCCTTGCGCAGCGCGGTCTCCACCGAGGACGCGGGAACGGACGCGTCAACGATCAGCGCCACGTCCTGGGTCGCCACCGGGAAGGAGGAGATCCGGGGCGCCTGGAGGGCCTCGCCACCGGCCGCCGCAAGGCGGTCCAGGTCGAGCTCCATCGCGCTGGTGCGGGCCGGCAGGCCCATCGCCTTGACCACGCGCGGGTGCAGTTCACCGGCGTGACCGATGACCTGCTCCACACCGTCGATGGTGACGACCAGCTCGGCGCAGCGGCCCGGGTGCCAGGGGCCGTACTGGCCCTGGCGGACGACGAGCTCGGCGCCGGCCTCGACGGCCAGCGAGCGGGCGGCCTGGACCGCGTCCGCCCAGTCGGCCGGACGGCCCTTGCCCCACCAGCCGGCCTGCTCGCGCCCGCCGGCCAGCACGACCGCGGCGTACCGCGGCTGCGCGGGCAGGGCCGCGTCCAGGGTGGCGATCTCCTCGTCCGTGGGACGCCGGTCGACGGGCAGCCGTACGGCGACACCCGGCTGAGCGGCGGCGCGGAAGACCGAACCGGTCTCGAAGAGCGCGAGGTCGTGGCTGCCCCGGCTGTCGTTGCGGCGCAGCGCGCCGAGCAGACCCGGCAGCAGCGTGGTGCGCAGCGCCGGCTCCTCGTCGGAGAGCGGGTTGACGAGCTTGACGACCTGGCGGGCCACGTCGTGCGCCGGGAGCTGGAGCTGGTCGAAGACGCCCTCACCGATGAACGGGTAGCTGAGCGCCTCGACGTAGCCCGCGCCGGCCAGCGCGCGGCCGACCCGGCGGTGCAGCTGCTGCCGGGCGGTCAGCCCGCGGCCGGACGGCACCTGCGGGAGGGTCGACGGCAGGTTGCTGTAGCCCTCCAGCCGGATGACCTCTTCGGCGAGGTCGTTGGGCTCGGCGAGGTCGGCCCGCCACGAGGGGACGGTGACGACGAGCTCGTCCTGGCCGTAGACGTCGCAGCCGATCTCCTGGAGGCGGCGCACGACGGTCTCGCGGCCGTACTCCATGCCCGCGACCCGGTCCGGGTGGTCCGCGGCCATCGCGATGGTGCGCGGCGCGCCCGGGGCGACGACCTGGGTGACCCCGGCCTCGGCGGTGCCGCCCGCGAGGAGCACGAGCAGGTCGACGGTCCGCTGGGCGGCCGCGGCGGCGGCCTGCGGGTCGACGCCCCGCTCGAAGCGCTTGGATGCCTCGGAGGACAGCTTCAGTCGGCGGGCGGTGCGCGAGATCGACACGGAGTCGAAGTGCGCGGCCTCGATGACGACGTCCGTGGTCCCCGTGACCAGGCCGGTCTCGGGGTCGGTGACGGAGTCGGCGATCTCGGTGTTGGCGCCGCCCATGACACCCGCGAGGCCGATCGGCCCGCTGTTGTCGGTGATCACCAGGTCCTCGGCGTCGAGCGTGCGCTTGACCCCGTCGAGGGTGGTGAACTTCTCGCCCTGCTCGGCCCGGCGGACACCGATGGTGCCCTCGATCCGCGAACGGTCGTAGGCGTGCAGCGGCTGGCCGAGCTCCAGCATCACGTAGTTGGTGATGTCCACGGCGAGCGAGATCGGGCGCATGCCCGCCTTCTGCAGGCGGCGGGACAGCCAGATCGGGGAGCGCGCGTCGGGGTCGAGTCCGGTCACCGTGCGGGCGGTGAAGCGGTCGCAGCCGGCCGGGTCGTCGATCTTGACCGGGTAGCCGTACGAGTTCGGCCCGGGCACGTCGAGCAGCGCCGGGTCGCGCAGCGGCAGGCCGTAGGAGGTGGCCACCTCGCGGGCGATGCCGCGCAGGGACATGCAGTAGCCGCGGTCCGGGGTGACGTCGATGTGCAGCACCTCGTCGACGAGCTGGAGCAGCTCGATCGCGTCCGTGCCGACCTCGTGCTCCGGCGGCAGCACGATGATGCCGTGCGTGCCGTCGTCGCCCATGCCCAGCTCCTCGCCGGAGCAGATCATGCCGTGCGAGGTCCTGCCGTACGTCTTGCGCGCGGCGATCGCGAAGTCGCCCGGCAGGACGGCGCCGGGCAGGACCACGACGACCTTGTCGCCGACGGCGAAGTTCCGGGCGCCGCAGACGATCTCCTGAGGCTCACCGGTGCCGTTGGCGGTGCCGACGTCGACCGTGCAGAAGCGGATCGGCTTGCGGAAGCCCTCGAGCTCCTCGATGGTCAGCACCTGGCCGACGACGAGCGGGCCCTTGAGCCCGCCGCCGAGCTGCTCGACGGTCTCGACCTCGAGGCCGGCGTCGACGAGCTTGGCCGCGATGTCGCGACCGGATTCACCGGCGGGGAGGTCGACGTACTCCCGCAGCCACGAAAGCGGGACCCGCATCAGATCTCCATCCCGAAGGGCCGGGTGAAACGAACGTCACCCTCGACCATGTCTCGCATGTCTTCAACGTTGTGACGGAACATCAGCATCCGCTCGATGCCGAAGCCGAAGGCGAACCCGCTGTACTTCTCGGGGTCCACACCGCAGGCGGTGAGCACCTTGGGGTTGACCATGCCGCAGCCGCCGAGCTCGATCCAGCCCTCGCTGGAGCAGGTACGGCACGGGCGGTCGGGGTTGCCCACCGACTCGCCGCGGCACACGTAGCACTGCATGTCCATCTCGGCGGACGGCTCGGTGAACGGGAAGAAGTGCGGGCGCAGCCGGGTGGTGGTCTCCTCGCCGAAGAGCTCCTTGACCATGTGGTCGATGGTGCCCCGCAGGTCCGCCATGGTCAGGCCCTCGTCCACGGCGAGCAGCTCGACCTGGTGGAAGACCGGGGTGTGCGTCGCGTCGAGCTCGTCGGTGCGGTACACCCGGCCCGGGCAGACGATGTAGACGGGGGGCTTGCGCTCCAGCAGCGAGCGCGCCTGCACCGGGGAGGTGTGGGTGCGCAGCACGACGCCGGACTCGTCACCCTGGGTGCCCTCGGGCCCCTGGACGAAGAAGGTGTCCTGCATCTGGCGCGCCGGGTGGTCGGGCGTGAAGTTGAGGGCGTCGAAGTTGAACCACTCGGCCTCCACCTCCGGCCCCTCGGCGACCTCGTACCCCATGGCCACGAAGATGTCCGCGATGCGGTCCATCAGCGTGGTCAGGGGGTGCCGGGCGCCGGCGGGGACGCGGTCGTAGGGCAGCGTGACGTCCACGGCCTCCTCGACCAGCACCCGCTCGTCGCGCTCCGCCTCGAGCGCGACCGTGCGGGCCCCGAAGGCCTTGTTCACGGCGCCGCGGGCCTGGCCCACGCGCTTGCCCGCCTCGGCCTTGGCCTGCGGGGGCAGCGCGCCGATCTCGCGGTTGGCGAGCGCCAGGGGCGAGCGGTCGCCCATGTGCGCGGTCTTCGCCTCACGCAGCGCGTCGAGGTCGCCGGCGGACGCGAAGGCGGCGAGCGCCTCGTCCCGCATGCGCTCGATCTCTTCCGGTTTCAGTGCCTCGACCTCGACAGGGTCGTACGACTTGTTCGGTGCCGACATCTCTTCCCGTACTTCCGATGGCTGGCTGGTGGGTCCCCGTACGGCGCGATCAGACCGATCGACACAGAGACACAAAGGTGCCAAAGGACGAGTCTAAAGGTCGCCGGGGGTGAAGGAGCCCGTGGGCCGCCTGCCGGGACTCTCCGCAGGGCTACTGCGTGAGGTACGCGGGGGCGCTCACGGGCAGGATAAATCGGAACTCGGCGCCGCCGCCGGGGCCGCGGCCGACCGTGATGGTCCCGCCGTGGGCCTCCACGATGCCCTTGACGATGTACAGGCCCAGGCCGGTGCCGCCGCGCTTGCTCCCCCGCCAGAAGCGGGTGAAGACGCGGCCCATCGACTCCTCGGGGATCCCGGGGCCTTCGTCGGACACGGTGACGGCGGTTCCCTTCTCATGCGGCGACACACCGATGGTGACCGTTCCTTCTCCGTGGCGCACCGCATTTTCGAGGAGGTTGCCGAGGATCTGGTCGATCTTGTCCGGATCGGCCCACAGATCGGGGAGCGGGCGGCTGACGCTCACGAGGAACCGCTCGGGCGCCTGCCCGTTCGCGGTGAGCGCCTGCACGTGGCGGGTGACGGCGGTGGCGATGTCCACCGGCTGCCGGCGCACCTCCAGGCGGCCGGAGTCGATGCGGGAGATGTCGAGCAGCTCGGCGATGAGGCGGGTGACACGGTTGGCGTCGGCGTCGACGGTCTCCAGCATCAGCCGCTTCTGGTCGTCCGTGAACCGCTCCCACTTCGCGAGCAGGGTGGCCGTGAACCCCTTGACCGAGGTCAACGGGGAGCGCAGCTCGTGGGCGACGGTGGCGATCAGCTCGGCGTGGCTGCGCTCGGTTCGGCGCCGGGCCTCCGTACCGCGCAGGGTGACCACGAGGCGGCGCAGCGGGCCGGTGGGGTGGGTGCGGACGTAGCTGGCGGACACCAGCACCTCGCGGCCGCCGGGGAGCAGCAGGTTCCGCTCGGGCTGTCCGCGACGGGTGGCGAGGCCCCCGTACGGGTCGGTCAGCGCCCACCAGCGGCGGCCTTCGAGGTCCTCCAGCGGGAGGGCGCGGTCGATGCGCGTGCCGAGCGCCTGTGCGGGGTCGGTCGCGGTCATCCGGGCCGCGGCCCGGTTGAAGCAGATCACCCGCCCGGTGTCGTCGGCGACGACGAGCCCGTCGGGCAGGCAGTCGGGGTCGATCCCGAAACCGAGTGCCTCACCGGGGGCGCCGCCCCGTACCGCCCCGCGGGCCGCGCCCTGCGGCGGTACGCCGCGCAGCGCTTCGGAGGCGAGTGCGGGGGGCACGGCATCGGCGGGCCCGCCCGCACGGGCGCAGGGGCCGACCGGCGCCGGCGGACCGGCCTTCGTGCCGGCCTCCGGTGAGCTGTTCGTACCGACGGTCATGTCCCCGTACCCCACATCTCCGAGTAGCGCAGTGGGCCCCCGGGCCGCCACATTACTAGCTGGGGGTCACGGAGCGGCACCCTCCGGGCGCCCGCTGTGCACGCGCGGACGCGTAGAGGCACACGGCGGCGGCCGTCGCGAGGTTCAGACTCTCCGCCTTCCCGTGGATCGGGACCCGTACGACGGCGTCCGCCAGGGCCCTGGTCTCCTCCGGCAGGCCCCATGCCTCGTTGCCGAAGACCCAGGCGGAGGGCCCGCCCATGGTGCCCGCGTCCAGCTCGGCGTCGAGGTCGTCCTCGCCCGCCCCGTCGGCCGCCAGGATCCGTACGCCTGCCGCCCGGAGCCCCTCGACGGCCTGCTCCACCGGAACTCCGACCGCGACCGGGAGGTGGAAGAGGGAGCCCACGGAGGCGCGTACGGACTTGGGGTTGTAGAGGTCCACGGAGGCGTCGGTCAGCACCACCGCGTCGGCGCCGGCGGCGTCCGCGCAGCGCAGCACCGTACCGGCGTTGCCGGGGTCGCGGACGTGCGCGAGCACGGCGACGAGCTTGGGCTCGGCCCCCAGGATCTCCTCGAACGGGGAGTCCAGGAAGTGGCAGACGCCGACCAGGCCCTGCGGGGTGACGGTCTGCGAGACCTCGGCGAGCACCTCGTCGGAGGCGTAGTGGACGCGAGCGCCCGCGTCCAGGGCCGCCTCGATGATCCCGGAGTAGCGCTCGGCGGCCTCGACGGTGGCGAACAGCTCGATCAGGGTCGACGCGCCCGTGGGACCGCGGTGCTCGACGGCCTCGCGGACAGCCTGCGGGCCCTCGGCGATGAAGCGGCGCTCCTTGGTGCGGAAGTTGCGCCGCGCCAGTCGCCGGGCGGCGGCCACCCGCGGGGATCGGGGGGAGATCAGCTCGTCGGGGTGACCCATGGTGTGTGCGGTTCTCTCTCGGGGTTCCGGGCTGGGCGGGAAAGCACACGGACCCGCAGGCGAATGCCTGCGGGTCCGTGGGGGCCGGCCGCGTGAAAGCTGGGCCGGCTAGCCCTTAGGCAGCGGCCTTGGGGGCGTTGACGTCGGCCGGAAGCGCCTTCTGCGCGACCTCGACGAGCGCGGCGAACGCGTTGGCGTCGTTGACGGCCAGCTCCGCGAGGATCTTGCGGTCCACCTCGATGTTGGCGGCCTTCAGACCCTGGATGAGGCGGTTGTACGTCATGCCGTTCTGGCGGGCAGCGGCGTTGATGCGCTGGATCCACAGCTGACGGAAGTCGCCCTTGCGCTTCTTGCGGTCGTTGAAGTTGTAGACCAGCGAGTGGGTGACCTGCTCCTTGGCCTTGCGGTACAGGCGCGAACGCTGACCGCGGTAGCCGGAGGCCGCCTCGAGGATCGCCCGGCGCTTCTTGTGGGCGTTTACTGCCCGCTTGACGCGTGCCACTTTTTAACTCCTTGTAGCGGGGCCGCGGGTGTCTTCACACGGCCCGAAATTCGATGGGGTCCCGGTCTCGACGTGCGTCCGCTCCCGACGGGGGGAGCGGAGACGTCAGATGCCGAGAAGCTTCTTGATCTTCGCGGCGTCGCCGGGAGCCATCTCCGCGTTGCCGGTGAGGCGGCGGGTGACACGGGACGACTTGTGCTCGAGCAGGTGGCGCTTGCCGGCGCGCTCACGGAGCACCTTGCCGGAGCCGGTGACCTTGAAGCGCTTCTTGGTACCGCTGTGCGTCTTGTTCTTCGGCATGGCGCCGTTATCTCCTCGTCGGTGGCGCTCCCACCGGTCCGGTACGGGACCGGCTTACGGGAGCGTCATGTTGTGTCGGGTGATCCGGGACGGGGTGTCCTGGAATCAGGCCTCGGCGTTCGCCTCGTCGGCCGGAGCCTCTTCGGCAGCGGCCTCGGTGGCCTCGGCGGAGGCGACCTCGGTGGTGTCCTCGACCTCGACTGCGGCCTCCTCGGAAGGAGCCTCGTCATCGGTGTGGGCGACACCCTGGCGCTCGGCCTTGCGGGCGGCCTGCGCCTCGCGGGCTTCGGCCATCGCCTCGGTCTTCTTCTTGTGCGGACCGAGGACCATGATCATGTTTCGGCCGTCCTGCTTCGGGTTCGACTCGATGAACCCGAGGTCCTCGACGTCCGAAGCGAGACGCTGCAGCAGTCGGTAGCCGAGTTCCGGCCGGGACTGCTCGCGACCACGGAACATGATCGTGATCTTGACCTTGTCGCCCTGCTTGAGGAACCGAACGACGTGACCCTTCTTGGTGTCATAGTCGTGCGGGTCGATCTTCGGCCGGAGCTTCATTTCCTTGATGACCGTGTGCGCCTGGTTCTTGCGCGCCTCACGGGCCTTCATGGCCGACTCGTACTTGAACTTGCCGTAGTCCATGAGCTTGCAGACCGGCGGGCGTGCGGACGCCGCGACCTCGACCAGGTCGAGGTCGTACTCCTGCGCGAGCTCAAGCGCCTTGGCAAGCGGCACGATGCCGACCTGCTCGCCGCTGGGACCGACAAGCCGTACCTCGGGAACGCGAATCCGGTCGTTGATGCGGGGCTCGGTGCTGATGGATCCTCCTCGGTAGCACCACACGGCTGCCTGGCAGACAGCCGCTGACGTGTATTTCCGTCAGACCGACCGCAGCGGGAGAATCAAAAAAGCCCCGCCGGGCACAGGCAGGGGCTCCAAAACAACCGGAACACCGCCGCGTGCAAACCGCGGGGCGTAAACTCGGGCAGCTTTCCATCGTCCGTACGGAACGATGGATGCCGCCTGACCGGTGACCCGCCGCCCCGGAGGGTGGTCAGGTGGGAGAACGGAGCCTCCACTTGTGGGCCGGGCACAGAAGTGTCCGGCCGGTCGAAGTACATACTAGCACCCGTGCCGCAAGCCCGCCGCACGGCATATCGTGGGGCGCATGACTGACGCGACACCCCCCACCGACCCCGCTGCCGACGGCGCCCCCGACTACGACACCATGACCCGCGACATCGCGGACGTGCCCGCCGTCGAGGTGATCACCACGGTGGCCGTGCACCTGCTGAGCGCCGCGGCGGTCAACCTGGGCCTGGACAAGCCGGACTCCGAGCACAAGGACCTCGACGAGGCCCGCAAGCTGATCACGGCCCTGGCCGGCCTGGTCACCGCGAGCGCCACCGAGATCAGCTCCTTCCACGCCGCCCCGCTGCGGGACGGCCTGAAGTCGCTCCAGCTCGCCTTCCGCGAGGCCTCCATCGTGCCGGACGAGCCGGGCCAGGGGCCGGGCGAGAAGTTCACGGGTCCCGTCTTCGGCTGATCCCGGAACGGACGACGGACGGCAGAACGGGAACGGCGTCGGCCGGTGCACCTCGCAGGGTGCAC
>NZ_JBSGXU010000111.1:0-9372 GCF_053610205.1 Streptomyces sp. NPDC054932
GCGCAACCCAGGCCGAACGGCACAACCACGGCCGCAGGCGCGAGCCGAGGAGACCCTCGTGCGGGGCACCGCCCCACCCCCGCACACCGCCAAGCACCCCGCAGGGGATCCGCGCGAGCCGAGGAGACCCTCGTGCGGGGCACCGCCCCACCCCCGCACACCGCCAAGCACCCCGAAGGGCTACAGCTCCTTGCGGAGGGACGGGCCGCCCAAGGGGCGTTTGGGGTTCTTGATCTTGATCTCCACGCCGCCCCAGAAGGCGAAGCCCGTCACGACCACCCGCGGCGCCCCCGGCCGGGCCGGGCCCGGGCTGTCGCGCTGGTCGAACGCGCCCATGAAGCCGATGCCCCGGACGTCGAGCTCCACCCCCGGCGGCACCGTGATCTCGATGCCGCCCATGATCGCGACGCAGTTGATCACCACCTCGCGCTGTGCGAAGTCCGCCTCGCGCAGGTCCAGCTCCCCGCCGCCCCAGAACGCCACCGCGTCGAGCCGCGCCGGCACCGTCCACCGGCCCTTGCGCTGGAAGGCCGACATGACCGCCACGGCCGTCGTCGAGGTGCCCGCTCCGCCGATCCGGCCCGACCAGGGCTCGCCCGCCGGCCCCGGCCCCGCGAGCGGCGCCGGCAGGTCCGCCGGTCCGCCCGCCGGCGCCGGCAGGTCCCGCGTCAGCGGTTCCAGTTCCGCGTACGTCCGGGACTTGTACGCCGCCTCCAGCCGTTCCTCGAATTCCTCCATGTCGAGCCGGCCCTCGGCGACGGCGTCCCGCAGACGCTCCACCACCCGGTCCCGGTCGGCATCGGACGCCCTCAGCTCCGGCAACGGCTTCTCCGGCCGATCGTCACTCATGCGCACCAGACTATGCAGGGTTTCCCCGGAGTTGTACGGCTCCGGCCCCTGAGATCGACCCCGGCTTTCCCCTGATCCGACCCCGCCCCGGCGACCGGCCCAGGCCGGGGATCAGCCCCGGCCCGCGTACATCCGCGCGATCACGTCCTCGATGTCCGGCTCCCGCACCGACAGGTCCACCAGCGGGTAGTCCGCCGCCACCGCCGCCACCAGCGGCGCCGCCGACGCCCCCGCCGGGAAGGCCAGCCACTGCCTCGGCCCCTCCACCTTCACCACCCGCGCCCCCGCCACGCTGATCGGCGGGAGCTCCCGCTCCAGGTCCACCACCAGCGTCCGCTCGCTCTCCGCCACCGACCCCGCCGCGTGCAGCCCGCCGAGCGGCCCGTCGTACATCAGCCGCCCGTGGTCGATCACCATCACCCGCTCGCACAGTTGCTCGATGTCCTGGAGGTCGTGCGTGGTCAGCAGCACGGTCGTACCGAGCTCGTCGTTCAGCTGCCGCAGGAAGCCCCGTACCTTCGCCTTGCTCACCACGTCGAGCCCGATCGTCGGCTCGTCCAGGTACAGCACCTCCGGATCGTGCAGCAGCGCCGCCGCGATGTCCCCGCGCATCCGCTGCCCGAGCGACAGCTGCCGTACCGGTACGTCCAGCAGCTCGGCCAGGTCGAGGCGGTCCACGCAGCGCTCCAGGTTCTCCTCGAACCGGGCCCGCGGCACCCGGTACAGCCGCCGCATGAGCCCGTACGAGTCCTTCAGCGGCAGGTCCCACCACAGCGTCGTGCGCTGCCCGAAGACCACTCCGATCCGGTGGGCGAGGCGCATCCGCTCCCGCGCCGGGTCGATGCCCGCGACCCGCAGCCGGCCGCCGCTCGGGGTCAGGATGCCGGTCAGCATCTTGATCGTGGTCGACTTCCCGGCGCCGTTGGGCCCGATGTATCCGACCATCTCGCCCCGGGCCACCTCGAAGCTGATCCCGTCCACCGCCCTGACCTGGCGTTTCTCCCGGCGCATCAGGCTCACCCGGCGCCGTACGTCGAAGACCTTCTCGACCCCGTCCAACGAGATCAGCACATCCACATCCGCCACAGCTCTAGCTCCCCGTGCTTCGGTACGAACGGACTCCCGCGCGCCACGCCAGCGACGCGGGCAGGAACACCACGAAGGCCACCAGTGGGCTCAGGTACGCGGCCCACCCGGGCAGCCCCAGCGGATCGGGCCGCCCCAACACGTGCAGTGCGGGGAGCCAGTTGACGAAGGCGAGCGGGACGATGAAGGTCACCCCGCGCACCAGGTCCTTCGCGAAGACCGTCGGCGGGTACTGCAGCATCGTGCAGCCGCCGTAGGTGAAGGAGTTCTGCACCTCCGCCGCGTCCCCGGACAGGAACTGGAAGGCCGCGCCGGTCACCATCACCGCCGCGAAGATCGCCGCCCCGGCGACGACCATCACGGGGACCAGCAGCACCTTCCCGGCCGTCCAGTCCACGTCCAGCGTCCAGAGCGCCCAGCCCATCACGCCCAGCCCCTGCCCGATCCGGCCCAGCCGGCGCAGCGCGAACCGGTCCGCCGCGACCTGCGCGAGCACCGGGACCGGACGCACCAGCATCGTGTCGAGCGAGCCGTCCCGGATCCGGGCGCCGATCCGGTCGGTGTTCCCCAGCAGCATGTCCGCCAGGCCCAGGGAGGCCGAGCAGGAGCCGTACAGCAGGGCGATCTCGGGCAGCGTGAAGCCGCCGAGGGCGTCCACGTGGGAGAACATGATGTAGATCGCGACGAAGTCCAGGAGGGTGATCGCCGCGTGCCCCACGGTCGTCAGGACGAAGGAGGTCCGGTACGTCATCGTGGACCGGATCCACATCGCCACGATCAGCCGGTAGCCGCGCAGCCCCTCGCGCACGCGACCGCGCCGCGGCGCCTCCACCGCCACCGTCCGCGTTGCCGCTGCCGTTGCCGTTGCCGCCACCGCGGACTCCCGCGACCGGACGCACGCCGGCGACGCCTCCGCCCCCGAGCCCGCTTCCACCTCCACCTCAGCCACCCTGGACCACCACCTTCCGCGTCGCGGCCGACTGCAACAGCCGTCCCGCTCCCAGCAGTACGAGCGCCCACCCGGCCTGGAACGCCAGCGCCTCGGCCGCGCCCCCGGCCCCCGCGTGCTTGCCCAGCAGGACGTCCATCGGGACCTGGAGCATCGCCGCCCACGGCAGGGCCCGGACGAACTCGCCGAAGCCGCCCGGGAAGACGGTCAGCGGCAGCAGCATCCCGGAGAAGAAGATCGAGCTGACGGTGGCCATGATGTTGATCCCCGCCCCGTCCATCAGCCAGAACGCCACCAGCCCCACCATGTAGCGCAGCGCGAAGCTCACCACCAGCGCCAGCAGGACGGACATCAGGAACAGCAGCCAGCGCAGCGGATCGACGGGCAGCGCCAGCGGGAAGGCGAGCGCCCCCGCCACCAGGGGGACCGCCCCGCGGCCCAGCAACTGGAAGCCGGCCCGGCCCAGATCGGCCGCGAGCCACCACATCTGGAGGTCCGCGGGCCGGTACAGGTCGACGGCGATGTCGCCCGTCCTGATCCGTTCCTGGAGCTCCTCCTGGAAGCCGCCGCCGATCAGGGCGCAGGCGGCCAGCAGAGCTTGGCTCATCCAGACGAAGGTGAGCGCCTGCGCCTGGTCGTAGCCGCCGAGTCCCGGTCGCTCGTCCCACAGCGCGATGTACGTGTAGGCGACGATGAATCCGAACACGGTATTGGTGAACACCCCGGCCGCGGTCGCCGTCCCGTAGGTGGCGTAACGCCTGAATCCGCCTGCCGCGACCGCCAGGTAGAGACGCACTCTCCGGCGCACCGTATCCCTCCGTTTCCCAGGTCGTTCCTACGTCGGCCAAAGCGCGCGAGCTTAGTGCGGAGGGGCGAGCCACGCGACCGATTTACGCCCGTCCGGAGCGGAATCGGTGGCCATCGGGTAGACACCATGAGGTACAGAAGTGGATATTTCGAACGGCGCCGAGGAGTCCTGGAGATGAGCGACCAGTCACCACCCCCCGGCTGGACCCCTCGTGACCCCGACACCCCGCCCCACGGGCAGGCGCGACAGCCCGGACCGGGCCCCCACCAGGGCGGACCGGGGAAGAAGACGCGGAAGAGAACCGGCTGGCGCCGCCTCCTCCCCACCTGGCGCATGGTCCTGGGCGGCGTCCTGCTGATCGCCCTGCTGATCGGCGGCGCCCTCGTGGCCGGCTACCTGTTGGTCGACATCCCGCCGGCCAACGCCGCCGCCACCGCACAGTCCAACGTCTACCTCTACTCCGACGGCTCCCAGATCGCCCGCGATGGCGAGGTAAACCGCGTCAACGTGCCGCTGTCGCAGATCCCCCGGACGGTGCAGGAGGCCGTACTGGCCGCCGAGGACCGGGACTTCCATTCCGAACGGGCGGTGGACCCCAAGGCGATGATCCGCGCCGCATGGAACACCGCGACCGGCAAGGGAACCCAGTCCGGTTCGACCATCACCCAGCAGTACGTCAAGAACTACTACTTGGGCCAGGAACAGACGATCAAACGCAAGGTCAAGGAATTCTTCATCGCGATCAAACTCGGTCGCGAAAAGTCGAAGAACTACATCCTTGAGGGCTATCTGAACACCAGCTACTTCGGCCGCAACGCCTACGGCATCCAGGCAGCCGCCCAGGCCTACTACGGCAAGGACGTCGGCAAACTCACCACCGCCGAAGGCGCCTACCTCGCCACCCTCCTCAACTCCCCCAGCGCCTTCGACGTCGTCTCCCACTCCCAGAGCCGCCCCCGCGCCCTCGCCCGCTGGAACTACGTACTCGACGGCATGGTCAAGAAGGGCTGGCTGACCCCCGCCGAACGAGCGACGACGCAGTTCCCCGAACCCGGCAAGGTACGCGCGGCCGCGGGCCTGTCCGGCCAGCGCGGCTACCTCGTGGAAGCGATCAAGGACTACATCGTCGAGAACAAGATCCTCGACGACAAGACCCTTGCCGAGGGCGGCTACCGGATCACCTCCACCATCGACAAACGCCGCCAGACCGCCTTCGTCGAGGCCGTCGACGACCAGATGGTCAGCAGGCTCGCACCCGAGACACGCAAGGCCGACCGGCTGGTCCGGGCCGGCGGGGTCTCCATCGACCCCGCCACCGGCAAGGTCGTCGCCCTGTACGGCGGCATCGACTACACCAAGCAGTACGTCAACAACGCGACCCGGCACGACTACCAGGTCGCCTCCACCTTCAAACCGTTCGTCTTCGCCTCCGCCGTCGAGAACGACTCCCGCACCCAGGACGGCCGCCGCATCACCCCGAACACGATCTACAACGGCGACAACAAACGCCCCGTCGTCGGCGGCCGGATCCGCTTCAACCCGGAGAACGAGGGCCAGGTCAGCTACGGCAACATCAGCGTCAACACCGCCACCGACCTCTCCGTCAACGCCGTCTACGCACAGATGGCGGTCGACGTGGGCACCGACAAGGTCAAGAAGACCGCCATCGACCTCGGCATCCCCGAGAACACCCCGAACTTCGTCGCGAGCCCGGCCATGGCACTCGGCACCCTCCAGGCCGGCGTCCTGGACATGGCCCAGGCCTACGCCACCCTCGCCGACCACGGCCGCCGCACCCCCTACACCTTCGTGGAGAAGATCACCAAGGGCGGCGACACGATCGGCCTGCCCCAGCGCACCCCCACCCAGGTCATCAGCCGCGAAGCCGCCGACACCACCACGGCCATGCTGGTCAGCGTCGTGGACAACGGCACCGGTACGGCCGCCCTCGCCGCCGGCCACCCTGCCGCGGGCAAGACCGGCACCGGCGAACTGGACCGCTCGGCCTGGTTCGCCGCCTACACCCCCGACCTGGTCACCGTGGTCTCGATGATGGGCCAGGACCCGGACACCGGAACCCTCCAGTCCCTCTACGGCGCCCTCGGCGAGGCCCGCATCGGCGGCGGCGGGTACCCGGCCCGCATCTGGGCCGCGTACACCAAGACCGCCCTGGAGGGCACCGACCCCGTCGACTTCGACCTGGAGGTCCAGGCCGGCGCCGCACAGCCGCCGCCGTCGACCGGCCCGGAATCCAACCCGCCGCAGGAGACCACCGGCGCCCCCTCCCCCAGCACCCCGCAACGCCCGACCCGGCCCACGCCGTCGAACCCGACGGGCGGCCGCAACCAGGGACAGAACAACGGCGGCCAGGACCAGGGCGGCCAGGACAACGGCGGCCGGACGAACTCGGGCCAGGACAACGGAGGCCAGGGCAACGGCGGTCAGGACAACGCAGGCACCACCCAGGGCGGCGACGAGGGCGGCACCACCCAGGGCACACAGGGCAGCAACCAGGGCAGCACGCAAGGAAGCGACGGAGGCCCGGCGGAGGGCCTGCGCCCGCCCTCGGCCTTCCTCGAATAGCCGGTCAGTGACCGGAGGTCGCCTTCAGTCCCACCACCGCGACCAGCAGCAGACAGATGAAGAAGATCCGGGCGGCGGTGACGGGCTCACCCAGCACCGCCATACCGACCACGGCCGCACCGGCGGCGCCGATGCCCACCCACACCCCGTACGCCGTACCGATGGGCAGGGTCTTCGCGGCGTAGGACAGCAACACCATGCTCGCGACGATGCCGGCGCCCGTGAACACACTGGGCCACAGCCGGGTGAAACCCTCGGTGAACTTCATGCCGATCGACCAGCCGACTTCGAGCAGACCGGCGACGAGAAGAAGAACCCATGCCATGACGGCACCTCCGAGACATCGAGCGATACGGGGTGCGTCGTCTTGTCGTACCCGGTACGGCGCGTCTCGTCGGGTTCTCCTCCACCGTAGCAAAAGGCAGCGAAAAGGGCCGGTGACCAGGGTCACCGGCCCGAACGCCTCACGAAGGACAGATCACAGATACAGCCCGGTGGAGTCCTCCGACCCCTCCAGCCGCTCCGCGGCCACGGCATGCAGATCCCGCTCGCGCATCAGCACGTACGTCGCGCCGCGCACCTCGACCTCGGCACGGTCCTCCGGGTCGTACAGCACCCGGTCACCGGGCTCGACCGTCCGGACGTTCTGCCCGACCGCGACCACCTCGGCCCAGGCCAGCCGCTTGCCGACCGCAGCCGTCGCGGGAATCAGGATGCCGCCGCCCGAGCGCCGCTCGCCCTCCGGCAGATCGGACTTCACGAGCACGCGGTCGTGCAGCATGCGAATGGGCAGCTTGTCGTGGGTGGTGTTCTCGCTCACGCCCCGAACCTACCTGTCCGCGCCCGCCCCGTACCGCTCAGGGTCATCCGCGCTTGCGGCGCGCCGACACCACGAGCAGCCCGACCACGCCCACCGCGACCAGCGCGACGGGCACGATCCGGTCGATGCGCGGAGTCCCGTCGTCGTGGCGCAGGCCGTCCTTCAGGTCCGTCACGATCCGGTTCACCGTGGCGAAGGCCCGTCCGGCGGTGTGGTCGACGGTCGAGGCGACCCGAGCCTTCGCGTCCCCGATGATCGTCTTCGGGTGCATGCGCACACCGATCTCGTCGAGCGTCTCGGCGAGCTGCTCACGGCGGCGGACGATGTCCGCCTCGATCTGTGCGGGGGTCCTGGCTTCCGGCACCGCGCTGCCTCCGTCGTCGTGGTCCTGTGGGGCGTAGTCCGCCATGAACAGTCTGTCAGCTTAGTCTCATGGCATACCGATCCCCTCCCGAGGAGAGTGTCACGATGAGCGAGCGACTCCAGCCGGGCGACACCGCCCCCGCCTTCACCCTGCCCGATGCGGACGGCAACGAGGTCTCGCTCGCCGACCACAAGGGCCGCAAGGTGATCGTCTACTTCTACCCGTCCGCGCTGACGCCGGGCTGCACGAAGCAGGCCTGCGACTTCACGGACAACCTCTCCTTCCTGACGGGACACGGCTACGACGTCATCGGCGTGTCGCCGGACAAGCCGGAGAAGCTGGCGAAGTTCCGCGAGAAGGAGGACCTGAAGGTCACCCTGGTCAGCGACCCGGAGAAGGAGACGCTGACGGCGTACGGCGCGTACGGCGAGAAGAAGCTGTACGGCAAGACGGTCACCGGCGTCATCCGCTCGACGGTGGTGGTCGACGAGGAGGGCAAGGTCGAGCACGCCTTCTACAACGTCAAGGCCACGGGCCACGTAGCCAAAATCATCAAGGACCTGGGCCTCTGACCCCGCCCCACGCTCCGGCCCGGCCCGCACCCTCCCGGTGCGGGCCGCTCCGCTTATCGGACGGAACTAGCCGTAACCGCCCCACCGCCGACCCGTTAATCCGTACGAGGGCCGCACACGCGGCCGGACGGAACACGGAGGGGGCGGGCCATGGAAGACCCGAACGACCGCGACACCCTGGCCTCCGCGGTCGCCGCGTCGAGGGGCTGGGCCGACCTGATGCGGCGCCTCGGCTTCAAGGAGAGCGGGGGGCGACGCCGCATGCTGCAGGAGAAGGCCACCGCCTACGGGATCGACACGAGTCATTTCGCCAAGCGAAGCCCTTGGCGCAAGTACCCCGACGAGGCCATCGCCGCCGCAGCTGCGACGTCCACCACCCTGCGCGAAGTTGCGGTCAAGCTCGGCGCGCCGCCCGCCACCGGAACCCTGTCGCACATCGTCCGCCGCATGGCCGCCGCCGGCATGGACATCGGCCATTTCCGCGGCATGCAACGGAGCGGCATCGAACTTCCGTTCACCGCGGAGGAGCTTGCGGGAGCCGCAGCGTCCGCCGACAGCGTGCGCGGCACGGCTCGCGCCCTGGGCGTGCCGGACGACAGCCGCTCCCGCGCCGCCCTCGGAAGGATGCTGAAGTCGCACGGCATAGACACCGCCCATTTCCGGAACGCGCGAATCCTTGTCTCCGAGGACGCGCTGCGCGCGGCGGTTCCGGCAGCACTGAGCTACGCGGACCTCATGCGCGCCCTCGGCCTACACGTCAATGACGTGAACCACCGACGCGTTCGGCGGCTGGTCACCCGGCTCGGCCTCGACGTCAGCCACTTCAAGAGGCGCACCTGGGCAACCACTCAGGCGGTACGCCCGCGGAAGGACCCCGCCGACACCGTCCTGACCAGGCTTCCCGAGGGGGCGGTACGCGTTCACCGCCCCCGTCTGCATCGGGCACTGCAGGAGATCGGCGTTCCGTATGCCTGCGAAGAGTGCGGCAACACCGGGGAGTGGCGCGGACGGCCGATCACCCTCCAGATCGATCACGTCAACGGGGACTGGCGCGACAACCATCGCGAGAACCTCCGGTACCTGTGCCCCAACTGCCATTCACTGACCGACACGTGGTGCCGGAACCGCCGCACCAAGACCGCGGACCGCACCGTAGACTGAAGGCAGCCCGGATGGACTTGATGTCCGAATTGGGCAACATGTCGCGGTCGTGGCGAAATTGGCGATACGCGCTGGGTTTAGGTCCCAGTGGGGTGATACCCGTGGGGGTTCGAGTCCCCCCGACCGCACGCTGCCGAGAGGGCCCGTACGCATATGCGTACGGGCCCTCTCGGCAGCGTG
>NZ_JBSGXU010000111.1:9382-16763 GCF_053610205.1 Streptomyces sp. NPDC054932
GGGGGGTTTTGGCCCCTGGGGGGGTTACCCGGGGGGGGTCGGGCCCCCCCCCCCCCCCCGGGCGGGGGGGGGCCCCTACCCATTTGGCGCCGGGCCCCTATCGGCATGGCCCGCGTCAGCCCAGGAGGGCGCGGACGAAGGGGACCAGGGCGCGGAAGGCCTGGCCGCGGTGGGAGATGGCGTTCTTCTCCGCCGGGGTCAGCTCCGCGCACGTGCGGGTGTCGCCCTGCGGCTGGAGGATCGGGTCGTAGCCGAAGCCGCCCGTGCCGGACGGGGCGTGGCGGAGGGTGCCGAGGAGGCGGCCCTCGACGACGCGTTCGGTGCCGTCCGGGAGGGCCAGGGCCGCCGCGCACGCGAAGTGGGCCCCGCGGTTCTCGTCGGCGATGTCCCCGAGCTGGGCCAGCAGCAGGTCCAGGTTGGCCTTGTCGTCACCGTGCGTCCCGGCCCAGCGGGCCGAGAAGATGCCGGGGGCGCCGTGCAGGACGTCCACGCAGAGGCCGGAGTCGTCGGCGACCGCCGGGAGGCCGGTGGCACGGGCCAGGGCGTGGGCCTTGAGGAGGGCGTTCTCGGCGAAGGTGACGCCGGTTTCCCTGACGTCCGGGATCTCCGGGTACGCGTCCGCGCCGACCAGCTCGTGCGGCAGGCCGGCGTCGGAGAGGATCGCGCGGAGTTCGGAGACTTTGCCCGCGTTGCGGGTGGCCAGGATCAGGCGGCTGGGCGTCGAGGTCATGCCCCCATTATCCCGGGGTGCAGACCTTGGAGATCTCGCTGGCCGCGTCCGCGACCGGCTGGATGTCCGGGACGCTGTTGCCGCTCTCGATGGAGGTGCGGACGTTCTTCACGGCCGTGTTCATCGAGTCGATGGCCTTGCCCAGGTCGGCGTTGTCCGTCTGGTCGCCGATCTTCTTGAGGTTCGACTCGATCTGGTCGAGCGCGTTCTTTGCGTCCTGGGGGCTGTTGCCCGCCTGCGAGACGGCCTGCTGCAGGTCGTTCGCACCGTCCGTGATGGCCACGGCCGTGTTCGCGCAGTCCATCGCCGTGGAGATCGCGTCGCACGCGGTCAGGGCCGGGACGGTGAGTACGGCGGCCACGGCTACGGCCGCTATGCGGAGCTTCATGCGGTTCTCCCCCTGAGGGCTTGGACGCTACGAGGACGGGCGCACGGCTTCGAGACCGTGCGCCCGTATCTTCCTGGACGCCGGGCCGGGCCCGGCGGTTGCCGTTTACAGTTCGAGGGCGCCCAGCTGGATGGCTTCCAGGTCCGCGCAGCCGCCGGCGGCGAGGTCGAGGAGGGCGTTCAGCTCCTTGCGGTCGAAGGGCTCGCCCTCGGCGGTGCCCTGGACCTCGACGAAGCGGCCGTCGCCGGTGCAGACCACGTTCATGTCGGTCTCGGCGCGCACGTCCTCCTCGTAGCAGAGGTCGAGGAGCGGGACGCCGTCGACGATGCCGACGCTGACGGCGGCGACGGTGCCGGTGAGCGGCTTGCGGCCGGCCTTGATCAGCTTCTTCTTCTGGCCCCAGGCGACGGCGTCGGCGAGGGCGACGTAGGCGCCGGTGATGGCGGCGGTGCGGGTGCCGCCGTCGGCCTGGAGGACGTCGCAGTCCAGGACGACGGTGTTCTCGCCGAGGGCCTTGTAGTCGATGACTGCGCGCAGCGAGCGGCCGATCAGGCGGGAGATCTCGTGGGTGCGGCCGCCGATCTTGCCGCGGACGGATTCGCGGTCGCCGCGGGTGTTGGTGGAGCGCGGCAGCATCGAGTACTCGGAGGTGACCCAGCCTTCGCCGCTGCCCTTGCGCCAGCGCGGGACGCCTTCGGTGAAGGAGGCGGTGCAGAAGACCTTGGTGTCTCCGAAGGAGATGAGGACGGAGCCCTCGGCGTGCTTGCTCCATCCGCGTTCGATGGTGACCGGGCGGAGCTGTTCGGGCGTACGGCCGTCGATGCGAGACATGGCTCCGAGCCTAGTCCCTGCGGGGGAACGCGAAGACCCCGTCCGGATGGTTCCGGGACGGGGTCTGCAGGGGCCGGGCCGGGCCGGGCTGGGCCGGGCTGGGCCGCAGGGAGCGGCTGGGGCCTAGGGGGCTCCGGTCACATCATGTCTTCGATGTCGGCGGCGATCGGGTCGGCGTCGGTGCCGATGACGACCTGGATCGCGGTGCCCATCTTGACGACGCCGTGGGCGCCGGCGGCCTTGAGTGCGGCTTCGTCGACGAGGTCCGGGTTGATGACCTCGGTGCGCAGGCGGGTGATGCAGCCCTCGACCTCTTCGATGTTCTCGATGCCGCCGAGCCCGGCGACGATCTTCTCAGCCTTGGTGGCCATGTGTTTCTCCCTGAGTGTTTCGAAGAACGAGTCTCGGCGGCCAGTGGACGGGTATCCATCTGCACGGTCCGCTTCGTCACGGTAACGCACGGTTGGCCCATCTATGCAGGCACATGACCGGCCTCTGCCGAATGATGACGATCAGCAGCAACCTGCCCACAACTGGTCTACACCAGTGTGCCGCAAGTGTTGCGGCAGCCAAAACGGGCCGGTCAGGGAGGACGCCGATGAGCGTGAGCATCTCCAAAGCAGCGCCACAACCGAATTGGCGGAACAACCTGTTCCAAGGGCTGCAGAAAATGGGGCGGAGCCTTCAGCTGCCCATCGCCGTACTGCCCGCGGCCGGCATCCTGTTGCGGCTCGGCGTGATCGACGCCGGAGGGGACGGCATCTGGTCCGACGTCGCCAAGGTCATGGCCGCGGCGGGCGGCGCCCTGCTCGGCTCCAGCCTGGGTCTGCCGCTCCTCTTCTGCATCGGCGTCGCGATCGGCATGGCCAAGAAGGCCGACGGCTCGACCGCGCTGGCGGCGGTGGCCGGTTTCCTCGCCTACCACGGCGTCCTGGAGGCATTCCCCACACCTTGCCCCGAGGGGACCAAGGACGTCGGAGGTGGGTGCCTGGGGCAGGACGACTCCTTCGCCGAATACACCTTCCAGAATCCCGGGGTCTTCGGCGGCATCGTCATGGGACTGCTGGCGGCCTGGTTCTGGCGGCGCTACCACCGCGTGAAGCTGGTCGACTGGCTCGGCTTCTTCAACGGGCGCCGGCTCGTTCCGATCATCATGGCCTTCGTCGGCATCGGCTTCGCCGTGATCTGCCTGTGGATCTGGCCGCCGATCGGTGCCGCGCTGGAGAGTTTCTCCGACTGGCTGGTGAGCCTGGGCCCCTGGGGTTCGGGCATCTTCGGCGTCGCGAACCGCGCTCTGCTGGTGATCGGCCTCCACCAGTTCCTGAACGTGCCGGTGTGGTTCCAGTTCGGCAGCTACACCACACCGAGCGGCAAGGTCGTGCACGGCGACATCACCATGTTCCTGAACGGCGACCCGGAAGCGGGGCAGTTCCTGTCCGGCTTCTTCCCGATCATGATGTTCGCCCTGCCGGCAGCGGCGCTGGCGATCACGCACTGCGCGAAGCCGCAGCGACGCCTGGAGGTCGGGGGCCTGATGGTGTCGGTGGCCCTGACCTCGTTCGTCACGGGCATCACCGAGCCGCTGGAGTATTCCTTCCTCTTCGTGGCGCCCCTGCTGTACGTGATCCACGCGCTCCTGACGGGCGTGTCGATGGCGGTGACGTGGGCCCTGGGCGTCCACGACGGCTTCACCTTCTCGGCGGGCCTGATCGACTACATCATCAACTGGGGGCTGGCGACGAAACCCTGGCTGATCATTCCGATCGGCCTGTGCTTCGCAGCCGTCTACTACGTGGTGTTCCGTTTCGCGATCACGAAGTTCAACCTGGCGACGCCCGGCCGGGAGTCGGACGAGGAGATCGCGGCGATGCAGGACGAGACCACCAAGGCCTGAGCCGGGCCCCCGCAGGGTTACCGCACGGTCCGTCAAGGGCCCCCGGATCACGATCCGGGGGCCCTTCGGCATACCTCCGGGAGTGTGATCCAGGCCACAGGAAATCGAAGGTTCCTTATCTAACCCTCACCGTGTTACAACTGGTCTACACCACAATTGGTGTAGACCACGAGGGCCTGTCCGAGCCCGCGTACCCCCGTATCTGAGACGTCGCCGTCCCCCGTTTCCCTCTGGCGTCGCCTTGCCCACTGGAGGAAGTTGTGTCCACGGCTACCGCCCCCTCGGCGGAAAAGAAGAAGGGCGCTGGCGTGATGGCCGTCATGCAGCGCATCGGCCGGAGCCTCATGCTCCCCGTTGCCGTGCTGCCTGCCGGCGCACTCCTGCTCCGCCTGGGCGCGGGTGACATGCTCGGCGACGCCGACGTCTTCCCCTCGTTCGTCACCAAGATCGCCGGTTACATGGCCGCGGGTGGTGGCGCCATCCTCGAGAACATGGCGCTGCTGTTCGCCGTGGGCATCGCCATCGGCTTCGCCAAGAAGTCGGACGGCTCGACCGCGCTGGCGGCCGTGACCGGTTACCTGGTCTTCAAGAAGGTCCTCGCCACCTTCACCGACAGCAACCTGCCGCAGGTCGAGAAGGTCATCGACCACAAGGTCGCCCTGGTGGACGCCACGGTCGACGCCGGTGTCCTCGGCGGTGTCGTGATGGGCATCATCACGGCCCTGCTCTACCAGAAGTTCTACCGGACCAAGCTGCCGGACTGGGCGGGCTTCTTCGGCGGCCGCCGCCTCGTCCCGATCCTCTCCGCCCTCGCCGGTCTGCTCGCGGGTATCGTCTTCGGTCTCATCTGGCCGGTCCTCGGTACGGGTCTGCACAACTTCGGTGAGTGGCTCGTCGGTTCCGGCTCCGTCGGCGCGGGCATCTTCGGTGTCGCCAACCGTGCGCTGATCCCGATCGGCATGCACCACCTGCTGAACTCCTTCCCGTGGTTCCAGGCCGGCTCCTTCGACACCCCGACCGGCGCCGTCCACGGTGACATCGGCCGCTTCCTCGCCGGTGACCCGAGCGCCGGACAGTTCATGACCGGCTTCTTCCCGATCATGATGTTCGCCCTTCCGGCGGCCTGCCTCGCGATCGTCCACTGCGCCCGCCCCGAGCGCCGCAAGGTCGTCGGCGGCATGATGCTCTCCCTCGCGCTCACCTCCTTCGTCACCGGTGTGACCGAGCCGATCGAGTTCACCTTCATGTTCATCGCCCCGGTGCTGTACGCGATCCACGCGGTGCTGACCGGTATCTCCCTGGCCCTCACCTGGGCCCTGGGCATGCGCGACGGCTTCGGCTTCTCGGCCGGTCTCGTCGACTTCCTGCTGAACCTGGGCATCGCGGAGAAGCCGTGGATGCTGGCGGGCGTCGGCCTCTGCTTCGCGGTGGTCTACTACGTCGTCTTCCGCTTCGCGATCATCAAGTTCAACCTCCCCACCCCGGGCCGCGAGTCCGACGAGGAGCTCGCCGAGCTGCTGAAGGCCGAGGCCAAGTAAGCAGCCCGTACACACGAAGGAGCCCCCGCTCTCCCGGAAGGGAGGGCGGGGGCTCCTCGCTGTCGTGGCGGGCCGTCAGATCTCGTAGACCGCGCCCGAGTACGCCAGGTCGACCCGGCCGGAGTAGACGGAGCGGGCGTCGGCGAGGTTCTGCTCGGGGTCGGTCCACGGCGGGATGTGGGTGAGGACGAGGCGGCCCACGCCCGCGCCGTGCGCGTACTCGCCCGCCTCGCGGCCGTTCAGGTGCAGGCCCGGGATGTCTTCCTTGCCGTGCGTGAAGGAGGACTCGCACAGGAAGAGGTCGGCGCCCTCGGCGAGCAGGCCGAGCTCGGGGCAGGTGCCGGTGTCCCCGGAGTACGTGAGCGCGCGGCCGCCGTGCTCGACGCGGATGCCGTACGCCTCGACCGGGTGGGCGACCCGCTCGGTGCGGACCTGGAACGGGCCGATCTCGAAGGTCCCGGACTTCAGCGTGCGGAAGTCGAAGACCTCGCTCATCGATCGCTCGTCGGGGACGTCGTCGTAGGCGGTGGTCAGGCGGCGCTCGGTGCCCTCGGGCCCGTAGACGGGGATGGTGCCGCAGCGGCCGCCCTCGTGCCGGTAGTAGCGGGCGACGAAGTACGCGCACATGTCGATGCAGTGGTCGGCGTGCAGGTGGCTCAGGAAGATCGCGTCGAGGTCGTAGAGGCCGCAGTGGCGCTGGAGGTCCCCGAGGGCGCCGTTGCCCATGTCGAGGAGCAGCCGGAAGCCGTCGGCCTCGACGAGGTAGCTCGAACAGGCCGATTCCGCGGACGGGAACGACCCCGAACAGCCGACGACGGTGAGCTTCATGGAGCGTGAACCTCCGAGGACGGTCCGTGGACGGAATGCGGGCCGTGCGTGCGTCGAGCGTAAGGCGCGAAACGTCCGGTCGCTCCTCCGCGGCAGGCCGTTGTGGGGGGAATCACCTGCGCTGTCACCCGGGGGAGCGACGGTGGGCACGGGCGTTGCCATGCCGGGGCGTGCCCGCGCGGCTACGGTCGAAGCATGGACACGTCCTGGTGGCCCGCGGTGGCCGCGGTGGTGGCCGTGGCGCTGCTGGTGCTGGTCGCCGGGGGTCGGCTGGGGCTTCCCCGGCGGGCCCCGCCGGCGCACGGGGACGGTCCGCCGCCGCAGCCGCGGGCGGGCGAGCTGTGGTCCCTGGCGGACGGCCGTACGTGCCTGGTCCTCGCGGTGGGGTCGGTACGGGGCCACCGGGCGCGGGTCGCGTGGGTCACCGGGAAGTACGACGACCGGCGGGCCGGGGTGATCCCGCTGCCGCCGGGGACGGTGGGTGCGCAGGGCCGGGCGAGCTTCCTGGAGGCGGACCGGCCGGCGGAGGTGTCGCTGTGGGAGTTCCGGGCCCGGATGGGGGTGCTGGACCCCGCGGTGTGGGACGAGATCAAGGGTCTGGGAGGTGCGCGGTGACGCGGGAGCCGGTGATCCGCCTGCGACGGGTGTACGACCCGCCGGAGCCGGCGGCGGACGGGGTGCGGGTCCTGGTGGACCGGCTGTGGCCGCGCGGCCTGGCGAAGGCGGTGGCCATGGTGGAGGAGTGGCCGAAGGCGGTGACGCCGTCCACGGAGCTGCGGAAGTGGTTCCACGACGGGGGGTCGGCGGAGGAGTTCCGGGAGCGGTACGAGGCGGAGCTGGCGGAGCCGGAGGCGGTGGCGGAGCTGGCCCGGCTCCGTTCGCTGGCCGAGGCGGGCCCGCTCACCCTCCTGACCGCGGTCAAGGACCCGGGCTCCAGCCACGCGGCGATCCTGGCGGAGCGGCTCTCCGGCTAGGGGTGTCCGCAAAGTAGCGCCGGCGCCCGGAGGGCAGGCGGGACTTTGCGGGCACCCCCTAGCGGTGCGGGCGGTGCCGCTGCGCGGAGCCTCTCCCCGCCCCGCCCTTTCGCCGTTTCCCGGGCTCTGCCGGACCCGGTCCTCAAACGCCGGACGGGCTGGAGCACAACCCCCCCCCCGGGTTGATGGCGGGGGGTT